>DATBQC010000764.1:0-5245 GCA_036561065.1 Methylobacter sp.
TATTGAGCATGCGGAGTCCGGCCACCAAGCCATGATGCTGCTGAGCGACCGGAATTTTGATGCCGTGCTGATCGATTTTTATCTGCCGGATATGAATGGTCTCACTGTATTAAAAAGTATTCAGGCATTACCGCACAAAACGACCTGCATCATGATTTCCGGCATTGATGACATGCAATTGGTGGTCGATGCGATTAAGCAAGGCGCAGAAGATTTTGTGCTCAAGGATTCTGAAGGTGCTTATTTAGAGTTACTGCCGACGACACTGGGCAAGGTATTGCTCAAGCAGCGCTTAATCGCAGAAAAAGAAGCGGCTGAACTGGAAAAAACTAAAAGCGAGGCCTTTTACCGATCATTAATCGATCATACCCATGTTGTCGCTTGGGAATATCTGCCCAATGCCGGACGGTTCAGCTATGTTTCCTCGCAAGCGGAAAAACTGACTGGGCATAGCCAGGAAGAATGGACTTCAACCGGATTCTGGCAAGCCAACTTGAGTCCGGAAGATTATGCCAAGGTTATCGCATTTTGCTCTTCGAGGACGCATAGCCAGGAAGAGGAAGGACTCGAGTTTCGACTGCTAAAAAAAGACGGCAGCGAGATTTGGCTTAGGCAACTTGTTTCAGTCGTAGAAATAGATTCAGGGAGCTGCTGCATATTGCGCGGTTTTCTGATCGATATTACCGAATCCAAACAAGCCATGGAAAAACAACGTCTGGCGGAGCTGGTATTCGATACTATCCATGAAGGGATTATGATTACCGATGCCCGGAATTGCATTGAAGTTGTAAACCCGGCATTTACAAAAATCACTGGCTACAGCTTCGATGAAGTTAGAGGACAAAACCCGCGCATGCTCAGCTCAGGACTCCAGGATACCCGTTTTTACAGCACATTATGGCAGTCTTTAAATAAGCATGGACATTGGGAAGGCGAGCTTTGGAATCGACACAAAAACGGAGAGATGTACGCCCAATCGACATCGATTTCCTATGTTCACGACGAAGTCGGCAACATTAAGCGACACATCGCCGTTTTTGGCGACGTGACTGAGAAAAAGCAGGCGGAAGAAAAGATTTACTACCAAGCCAACTACGATCAGCTGACAGACCTGCCTAATCGTCAGTTGTTTCAAGACAGATTGCATTCGGCGGTAGCTTCGGCCAAACGCAACAACACCCAGCTGGCGTTATTATTTATAGACCTTGATCATTTTAAGGAAGTTAATGACAGCGCCGGGCATGAGGCCGGAGACAGGTTACTTATGCAGGTAGCAAAGAGGCTAAATGAATGTATCCGCGAGACAGATACGCTGGCGCGTTTGGGTGGCGATGAGTTTACCGTGATTCTTAATAATTTAAGCACAAACTACGACATAGAAAATATTGCCAGAACCATGCTGCAATTGTTGGAACAGCCATTTTCCTTGGCTGGCGGTATTGATGCAGCCATTTCCGCCAGTATCGGCATTGCAATGTATCCTGACGATGGGACGGACGATGAATCGCTGATCAGACATGCGGATGCCGCCATGTATCGGGTTAAGGAAACCGGCAGGAATGGCTTTGAATTTTTTACCGCTGAAATGAACCGCGAGGCGGGCAAACGCCAACAGTTTAAAAGCGCTTTTAAAGACAGCCTGGAAAAGGGCGAGTTTACAGTATTCTTTCAACCGGTTTGGCGCTTGAGTGACGGAAAAATCATGGGCGTAGAAGCGCTGTCGCGCTGGCAGCATCCTGAATGGGGCATGGTCATGCCGGATGAATTTATTCCCGTCGCCGAAGAAAGCGGCTTTATCCATGAGCTGAGCCTGTTTGTTGTAAAGGAAGTCGCTAATCAAATCAAAGTCTGGGATGAACAGGCGTTTAATGAGATTTCAGTCGCCATCAATCTGTCGCCCACCCAGTTTCGTCGATTGGATGATTGGCTGGGACAGATGCATCAGGTTTTATCCGCCCGTGCTATTGCGCCGCACCGGATTAAGCTTGAAATCACCGAAACCGCGCTGATGGGCGACACCCTCAAACTGATGGAAACGTTAAGCCATGTACAGGCATCGGGCATCGAAATTTCTCTGGATGATTTCGGAACCGGCTTTTCTTCGCTGTCCAGAATAAGCGGCATGCCGCTTAATTTTATTAAAATAGATCGGAGTTTTGTCAGCCAAATAGGCCAAAAAGGGCAATGCAATGTCATTGAGGCCATCATTTCCATGTCCCATAGCATGGATTGTCTGGTGATTGCCGAAGGCATAGAAACCGTAGAACAGCGGGAATATTTGAAGCAGCTTGGCTGCGACTTTGGACAGGGATTTTTGTGCAGTCGGCCGGTTCCGGCAACAGACTTGTTGACGCTTTTGCAAAAAGGCTTCTTGTTTGATTGAACTGCGAAGTAGGTAACTTCACATCAATAACAGATAAATCAAAAAAAACCGATTAAAAACTTAAGAGATTTTCACCACGAAGACCCGAAGAAATAAACTTCGTGTCTTCGTGGTGAATAAAAGTATGTAGAGTGGACTGCGTCCTAATCATAGACTGAAAAGTCTCTA
This sequence comes from Methylobacter sp., assembly GCA_036561065.1. Lineage (GTDB taxonomy): Bacteria > Pseudomonadota > Gammaproteobacteria > Methylococcales > Methylomonadaceae > Methylobacter_A. The sequence continues at coordinate 2,552 of DATBQC010000764.1, forward strand.
ATATTTTTACAAGATGGCGTGATGATAAAAATAACAATAAAAAACACCCTGGTTTTAACTGTCATGACTACGAGTCTGGGCATGGTTGCAGTCCAGGCGGCCCCAAAGGCTGAAGTAGCCGATCTTAGCCTGGAAGAGCTGATGGATGTCAAAATCTATTCGGCCGCCAAAAAAGAACAGGCCATGGCGGATACCGCAGCGGCGGCTTTTGTGATTTCCCAGGAAGACATTCGCCGCTCCGGGGCAACCAGCATTCCTGACGCTTTGCGTATGGCTCCAGGGGTGCAGGTAGCGCAAATAAATGCCCATGCCTGGGCTATTAGCATACGCGGTTTTAATGACCGGTTCTCCACCAAGCTGCTGGTGATGGTTGACGGACGGACCGTCTATTCGCCGTTATTTTCCGGCACCTATTGGAGCGGTCAGGATGCGGTTCTGGAAGATATAGACCGCATCGAAGTCATTCGCGGTCCCGGCGGCACGGTGTGGGGAGCCAATGCCGTTAACGGCGTGATCAATATCCGCACCAAACACAGCAAAAAAACCCAGGGCGGTCTGGTGTCAGTACAAGGCGGCAATTACCAAGATGGAGGTTCAGTCCGCTATGGCGGCGATCTGGGCAAGGACGGCTCTTACCGCGTTTATGCCAAAGGCAAACATAATGCCGACTACCTTAATAGCAGCGGTCAGAACGCGCATGACCAATGGGATACCGGCCAAGGCGGCTTCCGCGCCGATTACAATCTTACCGGAAAAGACGAGCTGTCGTTTAGCGGCGACATCCTGGAAATGCAAGGCGATGAAACCGTCGGTTTGCCCACGGTTACTGACACCTCGATGTCGCGCAGAAATGCCAATGCTCTGGCGAAATTAACCCATAAAACCGAAGGCGGCGAATGGTATTTGCAAAGCTTTTATTCGTCCGAAGAGCGGCGCGGTATTTTTTTAAACCAACTCGTCGATACGTTTGACATGGAATTCCAGCACAATTTGCAAGCAGGGCAGCTGAATGCCGTGACCTGGGGGCTCGATTACCGCTTGGTATCCGATAAGATGAACGACTTCAACGGCGCATCCTTTAGCCCAAGCAGTCGGGCGACCCAGCTGTTCAGTGCTTTCTTGCAGGATCAGTTCAGCATTACCGACAACCTGCGACTGACCGTAGGCAGCAAGATCGAGCATAACGATTATTCCGGTTTTGAATATCAGCCCAGCGCGCGGCTATTATGGAAGCTCAACGAAAACCACAGCACCTGGACTAGCGCATCGCGCGCCGTGCATACGCCCACACGGGGGTTGCAGGACTTTAGGGTAGACTTATACAGCCTTCCGGCAAGGCCTCCCGTTTTACCCAATGCACAAGTGGGGGCTATGGTCGGCAATTCCGGAGTTAGAACGGAAGAAGTAACGGCATTCGAATGGGGCTATCGCGGGCAGATGTCGCAAAATCTCTCTATTGATGTGGCGACGTTTTACAATATTTATAACAACCTGCTTTCCACCTATCCGATGGTCATCCGGTCTCCCGGCTTGACCCAGAACCTGTCTATACTCGCTAATGGCGCAGAAGCCGCATCCTACGGCACCGAGTTGTATGCAAACTGGAAGGTGACCGACAGCTGGCGGCTGCAACCCGGCTATACCTGGCTGACCATCGATACTCGTGCTAGAAGCAACATCGACACCCCAAGAAATCAAGGCAGCAGCCCTCAAAACCAGTATTCCATACGTTCGCAGCTGAGCCTGCCGCACAATATCGAGTTTGATACCTCCGTCTATTATGTCGATAACATCAATAATACAACAGTCAAAGTGCCTAACTACACGCGCCTGGATTTGAGGTTGGGCTGGCGGCCTCTAAAAGCCCTGGAACTAAGCGTGGCGGGGCAAAATCTGCTGGATAACAGTCATCCTGAGTTTGTAGCTACCGATCTGGTAGCCAGTCAAATACCGCGCAGTGTTTACGGCAAAGCCGTTGTCACTTGGTAAAAAAGATTAGCCGTCAATGATGCTTAAATTTGCTATAGCGCTGATTGCACTATGGGCTGCAATGACGGGCAGAGCAGACGCTGACGACAAGGACATTCACGAAGATGAGGTTAAGGCCGCATTCGTGTACAACTTTGCCAAGTTTGTAGAATGGCCGTCCGGCAAAATCAATGAATCGATAAACCTGTGTATTTTAGGCGAGTCTCCATTAGGATTTTCCGCATTGAAAGCCATCGATGGTCGCACCGCACAAGACAAACCGTTAGTCACAAAACTGTTAAATAAGTCCGATGATTTAAAGGGCTGTCATATTGCCTTTATTGCCGCGTCTGAGCGGAATAAAATGACGCAACTGCTTAAGATTGCACATCAACAGCACGTACTAACGGTCAGTGATATGGATGGATTTACTCAACAAGGCGGCGCTATCGAGCTGGTGAAAACAGAGGAAAAAATCCGCTTTGAAATTAATCTGCAGGCAGCAAAAGAAGCCGGGTTAGTAATCAGCTCCCGGCTACTCAGCTTGGCGCTGGCTGTTTATGATGAAAACAACGGATCTAAGCAATGAAATCTTTTCGAAACAATTCCATTGCGCGCAAGCTGACCTTCATCATTACCGTAACGGCGATAGTTGTGCTGACTGTCAGCAGCATCGTGCTGTTAGTGAATCAGTTTTACTCCTCCCGCGTAGCTATCGCCCATGAA
>DATBQC010000765.1:0-1691 GCA_036561065.1 Methylobacter sp.
CCTTGTCGCTGTCCGATCAGCGCTATCTTGCTGAAAATTTTCTGGCTTTTTTCAATCGCGACTACCGCAAAGTGGCAGAAATGCATGTTGAATCCGGTTGGGTTTCCGAATCGACCCGGATAGAAGAGTTTGAATCCGCAATACGCACTGTTTGCGAGCCGATTTTTGAAAAGCCACTGAAAGATATTTCTTTCGGCCAATTGCTGCTGCGCTTATTCCAGACCGCACGCCGTTTCGATATGCACGTCCAGCCGCAGCTGGTGCTACTGCAAAAAACCCTGCTCAATATCGAAGGCTTGGGGCGGCAACTTTATCCCGATCTGGACTTGTGGCAAACCGCCAAGCCTTTCCTTGAAAAATGGTTCCATCAGCGCGTCGGCCCTAAAGCCAAAATCGACCGGATCATCAAACAGTTTCCCGAGTTTGCCGAGCACTTCCCCGAGATTCCTTCGTTGATTTACAAGGCGCTGGACAATGCCGCCCAGGCAAAACAACAAACAGAAATGCAAAATAAGGAATTACTGCTGCTGCGTCGACAAATGGCCAGGAATCATCGCAGGACAGTCTGGGCCATGCTGATTAGTGCGGTGTTCATCAGCGCCGCGGTGTTGTTTCAATAAAGTCCGTAGTGGCAGATTGATTATTCACCACGAAGACACGAAGTTTTTATTTTGGCGGTCTATGCTTTAAGCCAAAAGTCTGTAATCCTTGAGCCAGATGGGGCGTTGGTTAAGTACAACCGCTTTGCTTTGCTTTGGCATCATGAAAACGTTAGGGGTGGGGTTACAAACCCAGCCCTGCTTGATTTTTCTTCGTGCTCTTCGTGCCTTCGTGGTGAATAATTCCTAGTTTTTTCATACAAATAGACAGGTGTAAAAATGGTAGCACTGGAAACGCCGATCTGTGATTTTGGCAAAAAAGCCATCGATTTTGAGTTGCCCGGCGTGGACGGGCGTACTTGGTCACTCCAGCAGTGCATGGGCAAAAACGGCCTGTTGGTGATGTTCATCTGCAATCATTGCCCTTATGTCAAAGCCGTGCAAGACCGGATTGTCAGGGATGCCAGGGAGCTTAAATCGCTGGGGGTTGAAACAGTCGCCATCATGCCCAATGATACAGTTGAATACCCCGCCGATTCTTTCGACAATATGAAAAAACTGTCCGAGTGTGTAGGTTTTAGTTTTCCTTATTTGCTTGACGACACCCAGCAGGTCGCCAAAGCCTATGGCGCAATCTGTACGCCGGATTTTTTTGGCTATAATGCCGACTATGAACTGCAATACCGCGGGAGGCTGGATGCCAGTCGCAAGGAAACCGCGCCGGAAGGCACCAAACGGGAGTTATTCGAAGCGATGAAACTGATTGCCGAAACCGGCCACGGCCCCAAAGAGCAAATCAACAGTATCGGTTGCTCGATCAAATGGAAACAGGATTAACCAAACAGGCATTGTCCACGAAAGGCACGAAAAACAGCAACTACCCTGCCAATGTTCGTGTCTTTCGTGGACAAAATGCTTTTTTTAGAATTAAACAACTAACCCACAACAATGAGAACGTAATATGTCAATTAAGAGAATGGTAGATCTGGACTTGTCAGGCAAACGGGTATTAATCCGTCAGGATCTGAACGTACCGGTAAAAAACGGCAAAGTGACCAGCGATATTCGTATCCAGGCCAGCGTACCGACCAT
>DATBQC010000766.1:0-2631 GCA_036561065.1 Methylobacter sp.
GAAAATAACACTCAATCCGGCGCATTTGCGCCTCGGAGAGCAAAAACAAATCAGCCATGGCGAAGCCTCCTCGCCCCGCCTATGAATCAGCCGACTCACCTCAACGCAAGAACTTTAATGGGTCCTGAGCCTAGTTCAGAAGATGAGTTGCTGATCCAATCCTTGGGATCGATGGCGTGGCTTTATTCGAGGCGCAATCCATTTTGCCCTAAATTTCCTTGCTGCACTGGCAGATGACTTTGGTATCAGCAAGGTAAAAACTTTTATCCTTAGCGTAGAAGCTGACGGAAGTTTATTTTCGAGTACTAATATCGTCTCGTTGTCGAATTGCAAGGAAACAAAATTACCAAACAATTGCTACTATAATTTAACCAAAATACTTTAGATAACTTATAATCTACTTTTGCATTAACTGACGCAGAAAATAACTTTTTCTGCGTTATTTTTTGTTACTAATTGATAACGAATGTAATAAAACGTAAAATAGCTGGCAAAAAGGAAATTAAACTTATGCGCTTAATATCCATGAGAAAAGAAATGAAAAATCCACGAAATAAAAATGACAAATCAGAAATCGTAAGTATCCGATTAACCTCGGAAAGGAAAAAATCTTTACTGAAATACGCAATCGGCGATGATAGGACATTTTCCTCATTAATTAACAAGATTATTGGAATTTGGTTGCGTAAGCAGAATAAGCAAGACAGCTGGAGATGAGCCTAAAGAATTAGATTAAAAATAGATGCAGTATTTCACACATATAATTTTTATATTTTGATATTTCGATGCTTAAAGCTCATATGGCGAAGGTTTACTAAAAATTACCTAACAGGCCAGAAAGCTTGAAGCCGACGGCGGAGTTTACTCCGCCAAGGAGTCTTGCCTGTTTAAAGCCTTAGAGCCCCTGCAAAAGGGGTCTCAGTATGCTCCGAGAATTGGCTGGCCTAACGATCCGCAGTTCTGATCGAGTGTGAAATTCATAGTGTGCACTAAATTCGTGTTTCAGAGTGATTAAGGCCGGGTTCGCGACATCAAAACGTCGTACAACGTCGCTGCCTGGATTTTACCGAACCAACAGGGCCGGGCGATCTTTTGGTGTTCGTAAAAACCCACGGTCCTGCCGGCGGGAGTTGTGCCTGCGTTGGCTGACGATTACCGGCCATACTTGGCAATGGCTGCCTCGCTGTTGCTAATTTGTAGCTAATGAAAACGCCTGCGCGCCAAAGTCATCATCGCTTTGAGCTATCACATTGATTTTATTGGTGGCGGAGACAGTCCTCCCAAACTGGTCTCCACGGCAAAATTCCCTGCTAACAGGGAAAGAGCTGGGAATGTTTGCAGATTTTGCACTTCATGACGGCTATCTGGCTAAAATCTACGAGGTGATTCAGTGGGTTACGGGCAAGTTCCCTATGCGATCGAACAGGGAATTAATTCCCGCAGAACAGGGAAGTGATTCCACCAGAACAGGGAACGTCAGCCATCGATCAGCGAATTGATGCTGAAGGATTGTCGGCTTCACCGGCAAAAATTCCTCTTTGTCCTGAGGAATTCCCGTTATCCACACCTAAATAAAGTGCATTGGTTCGACCTACATGCTACATGTAGAAAATATTGAATCAGCCCGGATACGAAAGGAGGCTGCTCATCAAGGGAGGAGGTGCAAATAGCAAGGAAGGAAGAATTGATTCAATGGCTGCACTTTCTGTCGTTTATTTTGAGCCAAAGGATTTAAAACCCTATCCGCGCAATGCGAGAAGGCATTCGAACAAACAGATCCGGCAAATTGCAGGCAGCATCCGGACCTTCGGCTTCACAAACCCCATCCTTATCGACGCCCATAACATGATTCTGGCGGGCCATGGCCGTGTCGAAGCTGCCAAGATTTTGAACATGGCGACGGTGCCGTGCGTGCGGATCGAGACCGTGACGCCCGATCAAAGGCGGGCCTACGTACTGGCCGACAACAAGCTGGCACTCAACGCCGGCTGGGATCAGGAAATCCTGGCGATTGAGCTCCAGGGACTGGTTGACCTCGGATTCGATATGACGGTCACGGGCTTCTCGTTGGCCGAAGCGGACTTCATCCTCGACGCCGCTCGTGACGGCGCCACAGACACGCCTGCCGGGCCGGAAGATGTAATCCCACTCATGTCCGAAGACGCGGTCACGCGAATGGGAGATCTTTGGCGATCTCATCTTTACCGATCCACCTTACAATGTTCCGATCGACGGACACGTCTGCGGCTCGGGACGAATCCGGCATCGCGAGTTCGCTATGGGCGTTGGCGAAATGTCACCGTCGAGCTTCACCGCTTTCTTGTCAGAGACATTGGGAGCGGCGGCCAAGCGGTGTCGCGACGGGGCAATCGCCTTCGTCTGCATGGACTGGCGACATATGAGCGAGCTGCTGACGGCGGGCCGAGCAGCGTTTTCGGAGCTTAAGAATCTCTGCGTTTGGAACAAGACCAATGGCGGGATGGGGAGCTCCTACCGCTCCAAGCACGAACTGGTGTTTGTCTTCAAGGTCGGGACCGCGCCGCATGTCAACAGCTTCGGCCTAGGCGACACCGGCCGATACCGCACCAATGTTTGGGATTATCCTGGCATCAGCAGCATGGGCACTGGACG
>DATBQC010000767.1:0-5225 GCA_036561065.1 Methylobacter sp.
CTCGTTCACACAGGATTGTTCCCAGACGGAAATCATTTTTTCGGTGGGTTTGAGGTGTCCTGGCTTGCAACTTCCAATTTCTCCCAGCCCGCGTGGCCCAGTCGCTGCATGGTTGCCTGATTCCTCTCGTAAATCTCGGCTGCATCGGGAAATGCCTCGACGGCAGCTTCAATGCTGTCTTCCCGCAGCAGATGCAGGACCGGGTAAGGAGAGCGATTGGTGTAATTCTCGATATCGTCCGGCTCGGTTCCCGCGAATTGATAGTCGGGATGAAAGCTTGCAATCTGAATCACCCCGGCCAGATCGAGTTCTTCGATCGCCTCGTCGGCCAGATCGAGGAAGTCGTTATAGTCAAGAAAATTCCTCAGCACGTGCGGGTGGATCAGCAGGCAGGTGTCGACGTCGGCCGGATCGGCGCTGGCCAAATGCTCAAGCTCGCCAAGCAAGTCTCGGTACAGAACGTCAATGTTCTTCGCATCGCTGACTACATAGCGCACTTGGCCTTTTACCTGCACAGCCTTGGCAAAAGGGCAAAGATTTAAACCAATGACAGCTTTGTCGACCCACGTTCGGGTCATCGTCAATGCGGTTTGACATTGGCTTTCGGGGAGGATCATGGCGCGCGGTGGAGATCAGAGGGAACAGTCATTTTACCGCACGGCTTTCAGCAGTCCGAGCGCGCGGCAGAATTTCGCCCGCGCAAGCCTGTGATCGGCTATCCTCTTAGCCCTGAACTAATACGCGAAATTTCATGGCACTCAAGGCGACCATATTCAAGGCCGATCTGCAAATAGCGGATATGGACCGGAATTACTACGAAAACCACGTACTGACGATTGCTCAACATCCGTCCGAAACAGACGAACGGATGATGATACGAGTGCTTGCTTTCATTATCCATGCCCACGAGGCTCTGGTCTTCGGCAAGGGGCTGAGTTCCGAAGACGAGCCAGACATCTGGCAGAAGGATCTGACCGGCGCCATCGAGCTGTGGATCGAAGTCGGCCAGCCCGACGACAAGCGTATCCTGAAAGCTTGCGGCCGCTCCTCGCGCGTGATGATTTACAGTTACAGCGCGACCAGCAATATTTGGTGGAACCAGGTAGGCAGTCGCATCGAGCGGGCCAGGAATCTGACTGTCATCAACGTGCCTGCCGCCACCAGCCAGAAGCTTGCATCTTTCGCCGCGCGCAACATGCAATTGCAATGCACGATTCAGGACGGACAGATATGGATCACCTGCAATGATGAGACTGTACAGGTCGATTTGACGGTCTTGCAGGGCTCGCGCAACTGAAATCACTCTACAACAGGGGCAAATAGATATCGGTTTGCAGTTCGTGCTCAGGCAGGTCGTTGGGCAGATCAAGGTAGTGGAAATACACCTGGAAATCGCGCATTTCCTCGCCGCTGTCGGGCAGCCAGTGCTTGAAGAAATAGCGCACACTTTCGCCAAGGCGGTCGCGCGAACCGATGTGGCGCACTACCGCGCAGCGGCCTCCGGGTATCTCTTTGGTGATCACACCCTGAGCGTTGCTCGACACCGGTTTTTCGATGCTGCCGCAAATATCGAAGCGGTAATCGTCCGGCGCCGTGGTCTGCGGATCGTCGTAGGCGATACCGAAGGTCTTGCTGCTGCGCACCGGTGATTCCGCGCTGCGTTTGCGCCATTCAATGAAGCGGCTCACGCTCGCATTGACCAGCGCGGGACTGCCGCGATGTTCCAATACGGCGACGAGGGTCGTAGCGGTATTGACGATTCTCACTTCCATATTCTCCATCCTTTCTCTTGCGGGGAATCGGCATTGCACACTCCAGTGCGCCCAATCCGGATTGTGCCGAAATTGAGTCGGCGTTTGCTTGAAGATTGCCTTGAACGAGCGCGCAAACGATTCCGGGTTTGCATAGCCGGCGTCGAGCGCAATGTCGACAACGCGCTGTAGAGGGTTGAACACGAGCCGGCATGACGCTCGTTTGAGGCGCATAAGCTGGATGTAGCGCGCGGGGCTCATGCCGCAATATTCGGAAAACTGGCGTTGGAAATGGAACCTGGAAAAATTGGCTACCCGACTCAATTCTTCGAGACCTGGCGGCGCATCCAAATGTTGGTCGATGTATTCAAATACCTGGTTAAATCGCCGCGCGTAGGCATCGGACCTGGGCGTTTGCAAAGATGTTTTCTCCATGGCTGCTACTATGCCTGCGGGGCGGTTGATTGTCCTGTCTCGGGTTGCTCAATTGCGCCACTTGCTGGCAGATTTTTCCCAAGCGTATGGAACGTCGAAACGGCGATTTCTGTCATTTTTGGATGTGCAAGGCGAATATGCCTGCGCTCATGATCGCGTCGGTGCCTGTAAAAGATTACAGGTTGTGCATAGTGGATGTAGCACGTCATGATCTAGAATAGATAAAAAAATCAATGAATTATGAAGAATTCGTAACCACGTAATTCAATTTAAAGAGAAACGGTTTGATCGAAGCCGCGCTGGAAGCATACATTTTGCAACCTGCTCACCGCGTAAGGATGGCGACGGGATAGATCACTCGATCATGATGTCGTCGTTTCAGCCAATACGCAAATTGGGGAGTCTTTATGTCATCAAGCGCGAGTATTCAGGGCATTGATGTTTCGCACTATCAGGGCAGCGTCAACTGGGCCGACGTCGAGTCCTCAGGTATTGTTTTCGCCTTTGCAAAGGCGACAGAGGGAATAACAGTCGTTGATGCGGAATTCGACACCAACTGGGCAGGCATCAATGCGGCCGGGATCATCCGCGGCGCCTATCATTTCTATATTTCCACCGATGATCCCGAGGCGCAAGCAGAAAATTTTCTCAAAGCCGTCGGCAGTCTTGCCCCGGGCGATTTACCGCCGGTGCTCGACATCGAAAACTACGCGGGCGCTTGCGGAACTGCCAGCCTGGCGGAAAACGTTCAAACCTGGCTCGACGCTGTGCAGGAAGGATTGCAGCGCCGTCCGATGATATACACCGGCCCTTCTTTCTGGGACAAGTACATGACAAGCCAGTTCGGCACCTACCCGTTATGGGTCGCCGAATACGGCGTCAGCCAGCCGAGGTTGCCGATTGGTTGGACCGCATGGACGATATGGCAGTCGACGCCGAGTGGCGTTGCGCAGGGCGTTGCAGGCAACGTCGATTTGAATACTTTTGCGGGAAGCTATGCAGAATTGCAGGCGCTCCTGCAGACGTGAACAACATCTGTGGGCTAACCCATAAGCGGGCATCGAAAAATTAATAAAATCAATGACTTAGAGACTTATGGCCGACCATAACTTGGCAGCGCCAGACTCCAAAAGCTGGCATTTTCTGCTGCCATTTACGCATAATCTGGCATTTTCTTCAACCACGGAAAAAGGATTGAAATCGTCCATCTTCTGTCGGCACGCCAAATTCGGTAGACTGCGCTGATCCTTGGATGTTTTATTTGAAACTGGAACATGTATGAAAAGATTGCTATTTGGCGTACTGCATTGCGATTCCTTCTTCAAGTTTGGGTGGGGGCGGAAACGTCGCATGGCGCATGCCGCCAACAAACGATAGGTTATGACGTCAATCAATTCAAGGGAACGGAAAAGGATTTGACCGTTCGCCTGAACAGAGAGGTGGAGCTGACAATCAAGTTAATAAATGACAGCCGCGAATTGGAATCAGCGTTAATGGCGAGACTATTTGGGACGAAGGTTTCTCCGTTGCCTGGAGACGAAATCGAGCCATTGAAAGAATATCGTGCGAAGGCTGAAGCTGGGCGCGCTGCGCTCAAGGCCCGTCGTGCCAAGCTGGACGAAATCATTGAGGATGCCAAGGACCTGATGGTAAAGGGTAAGGCAGCGATGGACGCCGCGCAAAGCCAAGTGCGATGCAGATAACTGGATCAGGGAAACGCATGGACCAACGAATTGCCCGTTTGAAGACATCAAACGAAGCTCAACAAGTAGCTGAAAACGCACGCTTGAAAGGGTTTACGGATTTGCAGGCTCAAGCATTGGAGCATGCAAAAGCGTTGCGGGCCAGGGAGGAGGGTTTCACCACTCCAGCGGAATTGGCGATAGCTGATGCCCTCTATACCTATGAAGAGGAACAAAATCGCCTGCTAGAGAAAACAAACTATCGTGCCAATCGCCTTCGCGGGATGCTGAAGAGGCACGGTCCACTGCAAACGGCTGAGCGAATGGCGCTAGACCCTAAACGCTCGACGGGCTTCAAAGTTCTCGAAGGAGCCGGAAAGCGGGAAGTGACCTTCGAATCCATCATCGTTCAATTCCCCGATGAATTTTCGAAAGAGGCCTTGGTCGCCGCTCGCGCGAGGTTAAGTGGTGAGACACCGCCACGCCGTCCTCGAAACAAAGCATCGGAGGCGCCGGTGTTGGATAAGACAATCGGCACCGCACCAGCTCCGGCCAAATTGGATGGAGAAGGCAAGATGTTTTGGAGGAGCTTCAAAACAACCAACAAGTTCATGGGGGACTGGCTACCGAAATACGAAGAGGCCGTCAAGAATATTACCCAGGCTTTGTTGGCCGAGCGCGCGGACGAGCTGTTCAATACAATGTGGAGAACTCCGGACAACGATATCGCCAATGCAGGAGCGGGCTTACTGAAATTTGATACCGTTGACGAAATGCGCGACGACCTGATTCAGGTCATCCGCGACGTTTATGCAAATAGCAATGCGGACAACTACGAGAGCATTGTAGGACGTTTTGAATTGTGGAGGGATCAAGATCGCATCCGAGCGGTACCTCGTCTGCTCATCGCCCGTTCTTTCGCCGGAATACATCCCAATCTCTATCACACCACTGTTGACGCCGACAGCCACGATAAAGCCGTTCAATGGTTCGTCGAACACACTGGCTTTGTGGAACCTAAGTCGAAAAGCTGGGCGGTCCGAGCGCAGGCCCTGACGACCCACATGACCCGGATAGAAGAATTTGGTGAGGATATATTTGTTCGCAATATCTTCCCTTGGTTCGTTGCAGAGCAGGTATGCGCACAAAAACCATCTGAGGGCTTTAAACCGGGACACAGGCCACGTGTTCCAGTTACCACTTCCGACATCCCAGAACACCAGCGAAAAATTGACCTCAGGCACAATCGGGTGCAGAACGTTTTATACAATCTATTGGCTACAGAATACGGCAAGGACAAAGTAAGGACCGAGCATCCGACCGGAACGGGTGGCTACGCTGACGCCGTGGTCAAACT
>DATBQC010000768.1:0-1708 GCA_036561065.1 Methylobacter sp.
TTGTGCTGGCATCGGGCTGTTTTTGTTTTGGCTAGGCGTTGTGTTTGCCGCTCGGGGGCTATGGCCTGCCAGCTAAAGGCGCTGACCGCCAGAACCGGCGAGCTTTTACGGGGATAGCCGAGTAGCTCTCACCCCGGCTTCCTCGCTGTAGACCCCCTTAGTATTGCAGCGACCACGCTCGCTAGACGCTAGCTTGAGCATTGAAAGGGCGCGGCGCGCCGTTTGGACGCCACCTCGGCTGTATTGGCTGCACATGGCGCGAGGATCGCCGCCGCAAGTCGAATGGCGAGCAATATCTCATGATCGCCTCGGCTGCGCTGGCGCATCCGGTGTCGCGCCAATGGAAGGGGTATTGGCAAAAAAGTGCCTGAGTGATAACTCGAATCCGTATTGAGCACGGGCGATTCAAGAAAAATTAAGCCCAGGCCCAACAGCAAGCATCCCTAACAAAATCATAGCAACAGAGATTATCCCATGGCGAATCCCCGAACCGGCGCTAGACGCGCCGGTGGAAACCCCGCATTACCCCCTCGTAATGAGCCCACATTACCCCCTCATAACGAGCAAGAACCCAATAAAAGATGCAAGGATTTTAAGAGCCCAACCTTCTGGGTAAACGTTATTACATTGGTTGTAATTAGCATATACACTTACTTCGCTTGGCAGCAAGTAGGTGAGACACAAAGAGCCAACTCTATAGCCAAACAAGCATTGACGGAAGTCAATAAGCCGTATGTTACATTTACGACGGTGAAACCGTTTATAACAAGGAATCAAGATGGAGTTTCCGTAACTCGTATTGGCCCTTCATGGGTTAATCTCGGCAACACGCCTGCAAATTCTGTATCGGCTTATATGTGCGACCCTATAATTAGAGATGACGAAATCACTCCTATTTTTCATTGCAATATTTCCGAAAAGGACCACCCTGAATTTATACTTGGGCCAAAGCAGGATAGAAATTTGGTTGGCGTAAAAATCAAGCAAGAGGATTTGGACGCCACTATTAATAACAACAAAAAGGCTATTTATATTTTTGGTGGAGTTACGTATACTGATAACGTAGGGCATGACACAGATGGAGTTGATGAACTTAGGGAAACTCGCTTTTGCGTAAGAATTACCAAATCATTTGCGGTTTTACCGAATGGTCAGATTCCTCCTTCTGGGACTTCCGACCCTCTGGCGCTTGTTGAGTATGGTTGTAACGGCTTTAGCTGCACAGACAAAAACTGTGGGAAGCTATAAAGAGTGGGAACTACGTATTTGGTTCGGGAGTGAGCAGCGGGGCTTGCTCGTTTACGGCCCGAGATCGCGCCGTCGTGATGATCGAGGCGCTCCGTCAATATCAAATCGTGGGGCTAGCCCCGAGATAGCTCCCACGCTCGCTTCGCCGCTGTAGACCCCCTTAGTATTGCAGCGATCACGCTCGCTAGACGCCAGTGCCGACCTCGAAGGGCCTTCCTCCATCTCTCATACAGTTGCGCGCCGCCGTTTGGACCGGCGACGCTCGTGACACAAGACCCGAACCGGTCATCGGAGCGATAGCGTTGTAGTTTCAGAAGTTAAGATTTTTGGGACACGCGGAAATGCCTGCTACATAAGGAGGAAACACTTTTTTTGACGCGCGCGCGAGGACGGGCGTCTCCGTCGAATTTGTCGCACAGACAGGGATTGTCCTGCTCTAGGAGCGAGCTAGGTTTAGACA
>DATBQC010000769.1:0-1685 GCA_036561065.1 Methylobacter sp.
ACTATCTATTCACCCGGTTCAAGCATCATCATCTCTTTATTCAAGAAAAAAGGAATCGGGCAAGGCGCGCGGCCAATGATCGCAGGCTATTAATGATTGAGCGACAAAATGAGGCTGCCTGCGATAAGCAGTTGGTTTATAGCATAGCCAAAACGGATAATGCCGATTACTTCATAGTTGGCCCTTTCCAGATCGATCAGCGTTCAAAATGTGTCCTGTTAAACGGGAAATCATTAAATTTGACTCGTAAAGAATTTGATCTTTTCGAGTTGATTGCAAAAGATGTTGATCGCGTGTTTATGAGTGACGAAATTATCAACCATGTCTGGCCTGAAAATAATCGGGTAACCAAATCAGATCTTTATCAATACATGCACTTATTAAGAAAAAAGGTTGAAAATGACCCTAATAATCCGCAGTGGATTTTGACTGTGAAAGGTTTTGGATACAAGATGAATGTGACTACATCTGCTGAAGTGAATCCGCCGACATTCAGAAAAATGAAGATAGTAGACAATTTTGCGCAATAGCTTAGGTGTTTTTTTACCGTTAAGAATACGATGGTTGGACTAATTAGCCACAGATGCACACAGATTAGACAGATTGCTTTTTTGCTGCTTATGATTTGTGTACCATCAGATAATTTCTTACCACGTAGATTCTAAACCGAGGCGTTGTGAAGACACTTTATTACAGTCACCCTGATTTCCTTTTTCATGAAACAGGTTCCGGGCATCCCGAATGTGCTGACCGGCTCAGAAGCATCGAACATGCATTGGCGACACCCGCGTTCTCCAATTTAATCCGGCAAGTTCCGCCGCTCGGCACAGAGCAGCAAATCAGGCTGATTCACCCCCAGTTTCATATCAACGCCATTCTTGAAGCCATTCCCAAACAAGGGGAGTACTATTTGGATCAGGACACAGTGCTCTCTCCAGGTTCAGCGCGAGCCGCTTTTCGTGCAGTGGGCGCTGTTTGCGATGCAGTTGACAAAGTCCTGACCGGCAAAGCCGACAATGCCTTTTGCGCGGTACGCCCACCGGGACATCATGCAGAACCCCAGTTGGCAATGGGCTTTTGCCTGTTTAATAATATTGCGATTGCAGCCGCTTACGCGCGTCAGCATTATCAACTCAAGCGCATAGCCATTGTTGACTTTGATGTCCACCACGGCAACGGCACACAGGCGGCATTTTACAATCAACCCGATGTGCTTTATGCATCCAGTCATGAAATGCCGCATTACCCCGGCACCGGGCATCCATCAGAAACCGGCGTCGGCAATATTATCAATGTGCCATTGAGTGCGGGTGACTCGGGTGTCGAATTCAGACAAAAATACACCAGCATTATTTTACCGGCGCTGAAAAACTTCAGGCCTGATTTATTGCTGATTTCAGCCGGTTTTGATGCGCATAAAAATGACCCGTTAGCCTCCATTATGCTGGTTGAAGAGGATTTCGAATGGATTACTCAAGAACTCATGTCCATCGCTGATAACTGCTGCAAAGGCCGGATTATTTCGGCATTGGAAGGCGGCTATAATCTCAAGGCATTAGCTGCCAGTGTTGCCATTCATATTAAGACCCTGATGACTGGCTAGGACAGTCAACTTACTGGGTAAGTTAAATAAAAGACAATCTATTTTTTGCGTCGCTAGATCACTTAGACTATAGTCTGAAACT
>DATBQC010000770.1:0-2223 GCA_036561065.1 Methylobacter sp.
ATTGGTATCGCAAAGCGGCAGAAGAAGGTGCAGCTGAAGCGCAATAGTAATCCAAACCGATAATAAATCAGCGTTGCTGATCAGTACGCTTCTTATACCCAATCACAACGCTTCAATATGGGGATGTGTTTTGAGTTTGCCCACCCGGTGCCATCAACCGTGCCGGAATATCGGGCAACAAAGGCTAAATAAAATCATCCAAATCCAAGTTAAGCGCTTCGGCTAATCCATTGAATAAAGCTAGAGAGCCAACATATTTGCCGGATTCAAGCAGGGCAATCGTTGACTGGGATACGCCTACTTGTTTGGCTAAATCTGTTTGAGTTAAGCCACGATATTCTCGCCAAATCTTGATTTTACTTTGAGCGGCAATAAGCCGTTGTAAGACCTCAAGCCACATCGTAGTACCATTCCAACAGCTCTTCCCCTCCCCAATTTTCAGCGTCGCTGGGGATGATCTCATCGGTTTCGTATAGCGCCATTTGTCCGGGTTTTGGCGAGGTTACCAACAAACTTTCTGCATACTCAATTGAGCAGCCTTGTTTGCCTGTTTCATCTTTTAGCCATTGCGCGGCCATGGCGATGGCGTCTGTCCGGGTTTCACCAAAGCCGAAGACGGCATAATCGTGTTGCACATATAAAATGGTCATTGTTGCTCCAAATACTTGGGGGGAGTTATTGATTAAATTTTTTGATTCACCACGAAGACACGAAGAGCACGAAGAATAAATATCAACTTCGTGCTCTTCGTGTCTTCGTGGTGAAAAACCTGCTCAAAGATTCCTTAAATCTGCTTCATAGTAATATCCAACGTCAAAATCCGGTAAGCGATTTGCCTCGGCGTCATGTTCAACAAGCGGGCCGCTTTGGCTTGCACCCAGCCGCTTTGCTCCAACGCGGCGATGACCCGTTCCCGGTCGTCCATGTTTTCATCATTAAAATCAATCGCGGGCGATTTCTGAGGTTTAAGGCTAATAACGGTGCCGATTTCGTCTTCCAATCCGGTGCTGACCATCACGTCGCGATCGATGATACCGTTTTGGCTCATGATCGCGGCGCGCTCCAGCCGGTTTGCCAGTTCGCGGACGTTGCCGGGCCAGTTATGTTTCATCAATATGCGTATCGCGCTTTCCTTGATTTCCAGTGGCCGCCCGCCTTGTTGTTGCGAAATTCTGCCAAGCAGGAATTCGGATAACTGCGGAATGTCCTCAGTCCTGTCGCGTAATGCAGGCATCTGGACCGGCATGACATTAAGGCGGTAATACAAATCTTCCCTGAACTCGCCTTTAGTCACCTCTTCTTCAAGATCGCGGTTGGTTGCAGCGATGATGCGGACATTAACCTTGATGGTTTGGGTGCCGCCCACCCGTTCGAATTCGCCTTCCTGCAATACGCGCAGCAGTTTGGCCTGGAACGATGCGGAAATTTCGCCGATTTCATCGAGAAACAGGGTGCCGTTATCGGCCAATTCAAAACGGCCTTTGCGTTGGCTGACCGCGCCGCTAAACGCGCCTTTTTCGTGGCCGAATAATTCGGACTCCAATAAGGTATCGGGCAAAGCCGCGCAATTGAGTTTCAAAAAAGGCCCGCCGGAACAGCCCGAATTAAAGTGTATCGCATTGGCGACGACTTCTTTACCGGTGCCTGATTCGCCCCGGATTAATACCGTGGTATTCCATTTTGCAACCTGGCGAATTAGATCGAACACCTTTAGCATCGGCGGCGAATGCCCGATGATGTTCTCAAAGCTGTAGTTCTTGATCAACGCCTGTTTGAGCTGATCACGCTCACTCAGCAGGTTGCGCTGTCTGCGTTCGGTTGTCCGCAGCAGTTTGACGCTTTGCGCGATCAGGTTGGCGATCATTTCCATAAACCGGGCGCGCTCTCCCAGAAACTGGCTGTTGTCCGGCTGTGCGGCCAGTACGCCGATGGTGTCGCCCTCTTCTATGTAGATCGGCGAGCCGATAAAAGGCAATTCGGGATCGTACAAACCCAGGCGGCCTAAAAAACGCGGTTCTTCGGACACTTTTTCAATGACGATGGTGCTGCCTTCGTCAAGTATGGCACCCATCAAGCCTTCGCCTGGGTTGTATCTGACCGGCTCGGCGAGCTTGTCTTCGCCATTGGTGTGGACAACGCTGACAATCATGCTGTCGCTCTCAATTTCGCGCAGCGTTATCATGCCGGAGCGCATGCCTGACCGTTTGTGCAGTATCTCCAAAA
>DATBQC010000771.1:0-7111 GCA_036561065.1 Methylobacter sp.
AATGCCGCAGCCCCCAAGGGCATGACATTGAGGCGTTTGCAGCAATCCTGAAGTCTTTCTCGGTCACGGCTGAGCATTTCAAACCAAGCCATTAAGTGATGACCAAAAGTGACCGGCTGGGCGACTTGCAAATGTGTGAATCCAGGCATGATGGTGTCGGTATGTTGCTCCGCTAAATCCAGAATGGCTGTTTGCAGGCGCGTGAGCTGCCCAGTAATTTGATTGATTTCACTTCGTAGGTAAAGGCGAATATCCGTCGCCACTTGGTCATTACGGGAACGACCGGTATGTAGTTTTTTTCCGGCAATGCCGATTAAATCTGTCAGGCGGGCTTCAATGTTCATATGAACATCCTCCTGCTTGATCGACCAGACAAATTCGCCATTAATTATTTCCCGGCTGATTTGGCTCAGACCGCCAATAATAGCGTCGCGCTCCTGTTCGGTCAGAATGCCGCAAGAGCAAAGCATTTTGGCATGGGCGATTGATCCCTCAATGTCCTGCTGCGCCATACGCTGGTCAAAATCAACAGAGGCGGTAAATACCTCGACAAAGGCGTCGGTGGCCTGGGCAAAACGAGCGCTGGAAAGTTTATCGGAATTAACGTTGGTCATGATGTTTTTGTTGTGGATTAACTATTGCGTCAAATTATACAGCTAAAGCATATGCTCCTGCTAACGCTCCTTATCTACATTCTTGCCTGCGAAATCTTCGCTCCATGCGTTACTCTATTTTCTGTATTCATGCTCTCGCCCTTTACCTGCATCCCGGCAGGTAAAGAATTCAAGTTCGATTAACCTTCATCAACTTACACAGGTTACAATACGGTTATTTATTGTTGAAAATGAATGGTGTTCTTTTGACTGAAAAAATTATTCGTATTGCAACGCGCAAGAGTCCTTTGGCGTTGTGGCAGGCAGAGCATGTAGCCGAACGCTTAGAACGGACATTCCCTGGGTGTAGGACTGAGCTGGTTAAAATGACCACTCAGGGCGATAAGATCCTTGATGCGCCCCTAGCCAAGATTGGCGGCAAAGGATTGTTTGTCAAAGAGCTGGAGCAAGGCATGTTGGAAGGTTTGGCCGATATTGCCGTACATTCGATGAAAGATGTGCCGGTAGAGTTTCCGGACGGTTTGCATTTGGCGGCCATTTTAACCCGCGAAGATCCGACCGATGCTTTTGTCTCCAATCGTTATGCAACGTTACGTGATTTACCGGCAAATGCCAGAATCGGCACGTCCAGCCTGCGTAGACAGTGCCAGATTAAAGAGCTTTATCCCGATGCGGAAATTTTGTCATTAAGGGGTAATGTCAATACCCGCCTGTCCAAGCTGGATAGCGGTGAATACGATGCCGTTATCCTGGCTTCAGCCGGATTAAAAAGATTGGGCATGGCCGAGCGCATTACCCAGTGCCTGGATGCTGAGGTTAGCTTGCCCGCGATCGGTCAGGGCGCCATAGGTATCGAATGCCGGAGTGACGATCAGCAAATCAACGAGATGCTGAGCGTGTTGCACGATAGCGAAACCGGTGTTTGTGTGGCCGCAGAAAGGGCTATGAACGCACGGTTGAATGGTGGTTGCCAAGTGCCGATTGCCGGTTTTGCCCAACTACGGGACGAGCAACTGTTCATGCGCGGATTGGTCGGCAGCCCTGACGGCAGCGTGATTTACCGGGCTGAACGGATTGGGAGCCTGGACGAAGCGGAAGCTATCGGCAAAATGATTGCCGAAGACTTATTATTTCAAGGCGCAGATAAAATTCTGCAAGCGCTGTTTCATTGATGAATGCAGGGATGTAGGTAAGGAGCGTAGGCTTTGAATAAAGTGTTGAGCGGCGTAAATGTTTTAGTGACACGGCCTGAGCATCAGGCAGAAAATCTGAGCCGTTTAATTGAAGAGCGGGGGGGGGTAGCCGTTCGATTTCCCACATTGGGTATCGTTTCGCGGGATGACGACGAGATAAAATATAGCCTTACGAACATGGAAGGCTTCCAATGGGTTATTTTTATCAGCGCCAATGCAGTAAATTTTGCTCTAAAGGCGAATAGTGGCAAAATAGGGCGAGCGGAATTTGTGCGTTTTGCCGCAGTGGGGCAGTCAACGGCGCAAGCCATGAAAATGGCCGGGTTACCCGTCGATTTAATACCTGAAAATGGCTGTAACAGTGAAGCATTGCTGGCGATGCCTCAGCTACAGCAAGTCGAGGGGCAGAATATTTTAATCGTTCGCGGCGAGGACGGGCGAGAGCAGCTGGCAACTACGTTACGCAGCAGAGGCGCAAAAATTAATTACCTGGAAGTGTATAAAAGGATAATCCCCCGTATCGATAGTTCGCCAATTGTCGAGTTGCTTGAACAGCACCGCCTAGACGTCATTACCGTGACCAGCGCTGAAGCACTGCAAAACTTAAGTTTAATGCTGGGTGAAAAAAATAATAAGCTATTGTCATTAATACCACTGGTGGTAATTAGCGATAGAATCAGGTGTATAGCTGCCGATATGGGGTTTAATCGAATTACTGTGACGGATAGTCCTATCGATACAGCAATTCTTGAGACAGTAATAACATGTGTGACAGGGGAATAGAGTGACCGAGTTGAGTGAAAAACAAGAACAGCATGTGAGCGAAAACGGCAAGGCTCACAGGTCGCGTAGCGGACTCTGGTTTGGCATCATTATATTGCTCATTATTATAAGTGTGGCGGGCGTTGGTTTTTATCTTTTTCAGCAACTGCGCTCCCAACAGGATAATTTAGGCGGAGAAGTTAATAAGGGCGATATGCAGCTGATCGAGCTGTCAAAGCAGATCAGCGGTTACCAAGCGCAACTTGCCGCCATTCAATCCCAATTGGCGACAGTAGAGTCCGATGTTGCAGGGAAGGAGTCTCACTTTACTCAAACCTTGGCGGATTTTTCCAAGTTACATAACGAAAAACTCGACAGCACTCGGAACGAATTAAATACCGCAATTTCTCAAGTACAGCGCCAATTAGGCAAGACCCGTGGCGATTGGTTGATTGCCGATGCCGAATACCTGTTAAGCATAGCCAATCAACGCCTGTATTTAATGGGCGATGTAAATACCACCCGTGAAGCGCTGGAAGCGGCGGATCAACGTCTCAGAGAAAGCGGGGATGCCGGGGCGTTTAAAATACGCGAGCAAATCGCCAAGGATATTACCGCCATCCGTAATGTTGCCGTTGCCGACATTGTCGGGATGTATGCCTCGATTCAATCGCTGCAAGATCAGGTCGACAAATTAGCTCTGTATTTGCCTTATACGGGGAAGACGTTGACTCAACCGAAGCCGGCGCAGGAGCCGACCGATAAGGAAGGTCACAACTTGCTCGATCAACTGGAAGGCATGGTGACCATCAGGCACACCGAGCACCCGATCAAGGAAATATTAACGCCGGAAGAAGCTCAGTTTATTCGCGAGCAATTAAGAGTAAAACTGGAAATAGTCAAAATCGCCTTGGTTCAGCAAAACGAGCAGCTTTATCAATCCAGTCTGGCCGATGCAAAAAAATGGACCGAACAAAACTTTGCCAAGAACGCCGAGACGAACAGTTTCATGGCCGAGCTGGATCGATTTAATGCGATTAAAATCCGCAGCCATTTCCCCGACATCAGCCTGTCGTTAAAAATGCTCAGGGATATTACCAAATTGAGGCTGGAAGCCGATAAAGCCACGCCGCCTGTTGAAAAAGCCAAAACGGCTGAAACAGTAAAGCCTGCTGAATCAGAAAAACCAGCGGAAGCCGTTAATCCGGCCGAAGCGATTCGGCCCGAGACAGCGCCCCCTGCTGAACCAGCAAAACCGGTTGAAGCAGCGCCTGCCGCACATTAATCCAGAGAGTACATGATGAAAAATATAATGTATTTTCTGGGTTCGCTGCTTCTTGCCGTTACCGCCGCTTTTGTCGCCTACAAATGGCTGGGCGGGTTCGAGAATCCCGGTTATGTACTGATTGGTATCGGCTATTGGTCCCTTGAAACCTCGTTAATCGTTTTTACGGTTAGCCTGATCATGGGATTTTTTGTATTTTATATCTTCTTCAGGTCTTTAGGCTGGCTGCTCAGGTTGCCGGGGCAAATCAAAAATCGCGGCAAAAGCATCAAATTCAACCGTTCGCAGGAAGCCCTGATTGCAGGTCTGGTCGATTCCGCCGAAGGCAACTGGGAAAAAGCCGAAAAAGTTTTGATCAAACATGCCTCGCACAGCGGTGCGCCGTTGATCCACTATTTGACCGCGGCAAGGGCTGCGCAATCCCGTGGCGCCTATGATAAGAGGGATGAATACCTAAAAACAGCAGCCGACCAGGCGCCGGGCTCCGATGTGGCGATAGGCCTGACCCAGGCGGAATTACATTTATCGGAAAAGCAGTTTCAGCAAGCTCTTGAAACGCTGAAACGCCTGCATTCCATCGACCCGACCCATGCCAACGTTTTAAAACTATTACACCAAGCCTATCAGCAAGCTGGTGATTGGGAAGGCCTCCGCAAACTGATTCCGTCATTGAACACGAATAAAGTGCTGATGGAAGCCGAAATCAAACTGCTGGAGACCGAAGCATTCAGCAAATTGCTGAAACAGACGGCCGAGCGAGGCAGCGTTAACGAAATTGATGCATTGTGGTCGGAGATCCCCGATTACATAAGAAATATGAAGGGCGTTTCGGCGATCTATTTTGCCGCGATGATTGACGCAGGAGCGGGCGCAAAGGTCGAAGGCGGCTTGTCCAGAGCCTTGTCAACAACGTGGGATCAAACGCTGGTGGTGTTGTTCGGCAATGTCCAATCGATTGATGTTGCAAGGCAGCTTGAAACCGCTGAGCAGTGGTTGCCGATGCACCCACGGGATGCGGTGTTCCTGACCGTACTGGGTAAATTGAGCATGAAATGCGGTGATAACCAAAAAGCGGCAACCTACCTGACAAAAAGCCTTTCAATTGAGCCTACTGTTTCGGCTTATCAATTATTCGGTGATTTGCTGTTTGCCCAAGGCGATAAAGACAGAGCCAGCGAATGTTATAAGCAGGGGTTAGAACTGGCATCTAGCGAGATTGTCAGCCGGATTGATTCAATATCTGGATAGTCAAGATTCACGGGACGGTACTGATCTTGCCCTGATTTCACGGACACTTAACTAAGCGACTTTTTTAGCTTCAAATGTTTCTGGACTGACATAGCCCAATTTAGAGTGGAGCCGTTTGTGATTGTAATACACTTCAATATATTCGAATACTTGATACGTTGCTTCCGAACGCGTTAAAAAACGTTCACCATGAACTGCTTCGACCTTAAAGCTATGAATTCCAGCTTTCGCCGCATTATCGTAACAGTCGCCTTTCTTGCTCATGCTACAAACCAATTGATGTTGTTTAATAAGTTTTTGATACGCGGCAGAACAATACTGGCTGTCCCGGTCTGAATACACAATGACACCCTTCGGCATGTGTCGACGCCACAATGCCATTATCATAGCATCAAAACCAAAGCAGCTGTCATATGTTCACCGATAGCGAATTGCCTCAAATAAAAAGTAACCGAAGAACCCGCTAAAAAAGGGTCGATGCCTCATATTGTGTGTAACCGAAAGCCACCAGGGTTAACACAATGGGAAAACAGGAACGACGGGCCTATTTACAAGCCATCAGCAAACGTTATTGCCGTAGCGACAAAACCAATAAACAAAAAATTCTGGACGAGTTTTGCGCAGTTTGCGGCTATGCTCGCAAGTACGCGATTCGTCTATTAAATCACAAGCAGGATAGCCCGTCCTTGCCACGAAAGCGACCGGGTGCCAAGCCGAAATACCATTCGTCCTCGCTCATGGAACCGCTACGCCGCATCTGGTTTGCCAGCGACCAACTGTGTGGTAAACGGCTCAAAGCCGCGCTGCCGTTATGGTTGCCGCACTACGAAAGCGAATACGGTGTCTTGTCAGAAACCGTTCGTGGCGATTTGTTGAAGGTGTCGGCCGCAACACTGGATCGCTTGTTGAAACCTTTGCGTGTCCAACACCCGAAAGGCCTGTCTGGCACCAAGCCAGGCTCCTTGCTAAAAACACAGATCCCCATTCGCACCCAGCATTGGGACGAAACTCAACCGGGATTCATGGAGGCCGACACAGTCGCCCACTGCGGCAATTCCTTGGCAGGCGACTTTGTCTGGAGTTTGACCATGACCGATATTGTAACCGGCTGGACAGAATGCCGAGCTACGTGGAATAAAGGTTCACAGGGTGTCCTTGAACAGATACAGGCCATTGAGACCGTCTTACCATTCCCTTTACGTGGCTTTGATTGTGATAACGGTTCCGAATTCCTAAACCATCATCTATTGCGATATTTCACCGATCACCCGGCCAGTCCGGCCTTTACCCGCTCAAGGCCCTACAAGAAGAACGACAATGCCCATGTCGAACAAAAGAACTGGATCACGCCAGACAGTTGTTCGGTTATGATCGCATCGGCAAACCTGAGTTGGTGGCAATGATGAATACGGCATACAGCTCACTGTGGTGTCCGTTACAGAATCACTTCTGCCCCAGCCTGAAGCTTAAGGAAAAACATCGTAACGGTGCAAAATACATCAAAAAATATCATGCCCCGCAGACTCCTTATCAGCGCGTTCTTGATCACCCCGACGTGCCTGAAACAACCAAAATCGCTCTCAAAAAACAACATGATCAACTTAATCCGTTTGCCATTAAAGCCAACATTGAGCAACAATTGAAACTCATTTTTTCACAAGTCTCGGTAACACCTAATGTGAGGCATCGTCTTTGACCCTTCGGTTATCTTTTTCTATGAGGCAATGCGGATAGCCCAACCAATCACCCGGCGGGAATAAAGCTCAAGCACCACCGCCAAATACAACCAGCCTTCTTTCGTCCAAATATAGGCGATGTCCGACACCCACTTTTGGTCAGGCACGTCGGCAATAAAATTTTGTTCCAGCAGGTTGGGCGCGACAGGCTCGGGGAGCGCTGGCTTCCGTGAGATAAAAATAGGCCGTCCATGACCGATTTTCCACTCCACCAGCGCGGTGAATGCCTTCGGCGGCCCTGGCTGTCCCCGTCGCAGGAAGGCTACGCTTCCG
>DATBQC010000772.1:0-1851 GCA_036561065.1 Methylobacter sp.
CTGGATCCCGGCAATCCCTGCCGGGATGACGAGTTGTTTAGAGGCCTATGCTTTGACAGAGAATAGGTGCCGGGTGAAGGCTTTCTAAAAAGCACAATTCATAACCGTGCGGTATAACAAATAAAATCCAATTCGATGCACTGCGTCTGACTTAACCCGGCACCAGACCTATGACCAAAACCACCGCCCCCTCCGTTACCCGTATCGCCTTAGCCAGCTTCATCGGCACCGCTATCGAATTCTACGATTTTTACATTTACGGCATGGCGGCGGCTTTGGTTATCGGCCCGGTGTTTTTTCCCGGCGGCAACCCGACAACCCAAGCGCTCAACGCCTTCCTCACCTTTTCCGTAGCATTCCTGACCCGGCCTTTGGGCGCGACGCTGTTCGGACACTTCGGCGACCGTATCGGACGCAAGACAACCTTGGTCGCATCGCTGTTGGTCATGGGTATCTCCACCACATTGATTGGTTTGTTGCCGGGATACGATACTATCGGCGCATGGGCTCCGGCGTTGTTGTGCCTGTTGCGTTTCGGTCAGGGCATAGGCTTGGGCGGAGAATGGGGCGGCGCGGCGCTGTTGGCAACCGAGAACGCACCGGCCGGAAAGCGCGGCTGGTACGGCATGTTTCCCCAGTTGGGGCCGCCGGTGGGTTTTTTGTTGGCGACCGGCAGTTTCTTGCTGCTGGCCCATTTTCTGAGCGAGCAAGAGTTTAAAGACTGGGGCTGGCGGCTTCCGTTTCTTGCCAGTTCGGTGCTGGTCATGATCGGTCTTTATGTGCGTCTGGCCTTGGCCGAAACCCCGGTATTCGCCAAAGTGTTACAGCAACACCAACAGGTCGGCTTGCCGCTTAAGGAAATAGTTAAATCCCATGCCGCCCCGCTGGCACTGGGAGCGATGGCGATGGTCGTCTGCTATGCGTTGTTCTATATTTCGACCGTGTTTTCGTTGAGCTACGGCACCACCACGCTACACATCCCGCGTCAGCAATTTCTGGGGATGTTGTGCGTGGCGGTACTGTTTATGGCCGCCGCCACGCCGCTATCGGCATGGGCGGGTGACCGTTTCGGACGACGGCCCGTTTTGCTGATCGCCGGTAGCGCCGCATTTCTGTCCGGTTTTCTGTTAAAGCCAATGCTGGAAAGCGGCTCGCCAGTGATGATTACCGCCTTCCTGTCTTTGGAGCTATTCCTGATGGGAGCCACCTTCGCGCCGATGGGTGCTTTGCTGCCGGAGCTGTTTCCTTCCAAGGTGCGCTATACCGGCGCGGGAACGGCCTACAACTTAGGCGGCATACTCGGCGCTTCGTTCGCGCCCTACATCGCGCAACGGCTGGTCGCCGAGGGTGGGCTGGCTTGGGTCGGCGGCTATGTTTCAGTGGCTGCGGCGATTAGCCTGTCTGCTGTATACATAATGCGAGAAACCCGTAATAATCATTGGCTGTAAAGAATGAGCAATAATAGTAACTATTCAGCGCGAAGCATAACGTCCCTCTCCAGCGGGAGAGGGTAGGGTGAGGGGAATCAGGAAATGCATTTTTGTTTGTTTAATTCTCCTCTCCCCAGCCCTCTCCATCAGGAGAGGGGGTAAGCTCTCAGCGATTTGTGAGCTTGAATAGTTACCAATAATATTGCTTAATTCGTAAACCATGAACTACGAGGAGTTTTTATGAGACGCACAGTTTTATTTACGGCATTAGTGGTCTTAGGCAGCGTTGCGGTCACAGGATGCGAGAACAGCCAAAAAACGGCAAAAGTGATTCCGGTAACGGTAAAAAAATACGCACAAGCCACGACTCTGGAAGGCGTGGTCAGTAATGACAGGGGATTGGCTAAAGAAGGCAAGGTGG
>DATBQC010000773.1:0-3979 GCA_036561065.1 Methylobacter sp.
TTAATGCATTGACTACCCACTTCTGCACTGAGTCCATGCTGTGATAACGTTGCTCCCGTAGACCTACGCTGTCAGGAATCATTCCTGTATGCCAGCCGGTTAAGTCAATGCTCTGCATTTGATGTAAGAACGCCGACTGCACCTCTTTAGATTTGCAATCGGCATGTAATGCTTTGAAGTAATCACGGTCGTCAATATGGGAGCTGGACACATCAATGACACAGTACCGGCGCTCGTCCCGACTTGCAGGAACCGCAAAAGATGAGTTGGTCGACATGAATATTTTTAGGTAATTTGGTTGTGATATGGCATCAATTCCTTTCCTTTCGATAATCATGTTTGGTTCTGTCACCAATGCCTTTAGGACACCTTCATGCTGCTTGTCTCCTGAGAAGAACGCCTCATCTGCGAACAGGAAACAAACATCGTTCAAATGCCCGTTGAAGTTACCAACTAAGTGCTTCGCTTGGGATATGTGCAGGCCGTGATTGCCCCAGATATTCCCCAAGAAATGCCCTATAGTGCCTTTACCGCTTCCCTTTTCACCTCGCAATACAAGTGCCGCTCCTGCCGGTTTATCAGGGTTTTGAATGGTGTAGGCGATCCATTTCAGCATGTAGCCGTACAAGTCTTGATGACCGGCACAAACGACCTCTTTCATGTGATAGTGGATGCGTTCCAGCAATCCATCGTTGCGCTGCGGCTGGACACTGAGCCCGCGCCATGTGTTGAAATAGTTATCCGGCGCTTTCTTGGCTGGTAGAAAAATAACTCCACCCGTGAATGACCTCGACCTACGATCCAGCGCCCAGGCCATAAGCTCATTTTTATAAAGGTCGATCACTTCACCTTTAATTTCCTTTTCGCCAGTTTTGATCAGCGAATTGTCATAGACCCGGCTTAGTTCGTCGCGGTTGAAGAACGTAAACGATTCGCGCCCATCATGCGTTGAGCTGCTCGGCTCAATCCTCATTATCCGATGCTTGCCGCCGATCAGGGTTGAAGCGTGACTCCTATTCCATTCCTCAATGTGTGCAGCTAGCGCCAGCTTCCAGTCGGGCTTATCTCTGGATATGGCGGGGGAAGTGAGGTTTGTTTCTACGGGGTTATGATGCAAAAAATATTGCAGCTTTTGACCATGCGCCAGCGAGTTAATGACCGGCTTTCCATCGTTAGCAAAAAACTTTGCAGTCGTTCTTCCGTAGGCGCTGCCCTCGATAGGATCAGCAAGGGCTTTGCCGTCAAAGGCTTTAGGATTAGCCAGCACCGCGCCCACTGTCACTGTGCCGCCGGAAAATTCCAGTATGAAGTCGGCATATAGATCACGACAGCCGCCCCTTAATATCTGGTTGATGACCTCTACTGCTTTTTCCGGCGCTGCACCTGCGGCAATCATGGCGCTGATTTTATCCTCCTTCCAGTTACCGTTTTTTTTTGCTGCCGATGGTTTAATGGCCTCTTTAGCTTCGGCCTTTAAGATAGCAAGTTGAGCCACTTCCTCTGAGGTCAATGCTGGTAGCGTTGCAATATCAAGCGCCTCGCCCTCTGTATAGATGATTTCCGGTGCGGTAAACTCCAAGCCCGCGCCCGTTATAATCGGTCGCCCTACGAAGTCAAGGCGCTCTGGACTGAATACAGCGGCATCTATGCAAGTTCGTTCCAGCAATGCGCCGTTTGCCGCCAATGCGATAAACCCATGCTCTTGCAGCCATAGCCGATCCGTCAACAATGCGCCGTATTGGTTTAGCAGGGTTGCATCGACTACAGGCATATACAAATGGAACCCCTTGTCAGTCCTTGGTACTTCCCCTTCGATATGAATGCCAGCCGATACCGATCCGCGCACGATCCGCGCCGCCTGTGCTATTTCAGGATGAATGGCTGTCAATACCGCCAGCAATTCATCAGGTGTAAAGGTCTGCCCGTACTCGCTGGGGTCGTGGTCGATCATGACCACGCCAGCGCCGTTATATTGAAAATACTCCAGTGAGCGAGAAATTATATTCTTGTCCGGGCTCGCTTTTGCTTTCGTCGATATAGTCACCTTATCAGGATAGCTAAGGGCGTGTACGCCATAGCCGAACGCCTGTTTATCGGTTTGCTTTGCCAATACCTGCCCAAAGTCTGCAAAGGGAATGGTGACACGGTTAGCTGTGCCTTTGGTCATTTGCGCGGCTGCTTGTTTCTGGATCAATCCATCTTCAAGCCAGTAGCGCTTGGATAGTGAATCGGGGCTTTTGTACTGGGTGAATGTGATTTGATTCATTAGACAGGCTCCGACAGCAATACATACTGAGCTATTTTTTTGCTTCCCGCCATAACGTAGTAAGTAACAATATTGTAGCCTTTCTGTTTCAGCTCGAAGATCCGCGCGGCAATGGACATAATAAATAATTCATTCCTTGCTTGCAGTGTGCTGAGCGGCCTTTGTCTCATCCATTCCAAGGCTTTTTCTCTTTGTATGCGAGCCTCGCTCATAACAGACCACCTACCATGCTTAACCACATCAGGACGGATGCAATAGACGCTTTGAGGTGCTTGTATGTGGTAAAATAGACTTGTGTATTAGGTGTAACGCTGCCGGGTTCGCTCCCGGTAGTGACTGTATTCTCCATGATTTAAGCTCCTATCCTTGAAGCTGCTACTCTTTCAGCAATCCAAGCATCAACTTCATGCTCTAAAAAGCCCATAGTCCTTGGGGATAGCTGTATTTGTTTTGGGAAGTCGCCGGATTTAATCAGGTTGTAAATTGTGCCACGGCTTACACCAGTCTTTTTGATGGCTTGGGGTAAACGAATAATATTATTTGATTGCATTGTAAAGCCTTGTACTAAAGGATTTACTTTGTCGTGCTGAGGTACTCGGTACGGTTGGCACAGCAAAGCTGAAAATTGTTCTTTTCCAGGTTTTGCTCAATGTGCCTGCGTTCTAAGTTTTTAACTATGCAGGGGGGCCGCTGTAAGCGGTAAGTCGAGGGTGATAACTCTAACTTGGCGCAACTAATCCTTTTTTCATGCTTCCCTAGCTAGAGACTGAGTATCACATTTACAGTATATAACGATGTCAAACTAAAGCCAATAGTGTTATTTGCAATGTTATAACATATCAATTATGACAATTAAACAGTGCTTATTATTCAATGGCTTATGTTTATTGCTTCATTACAAGAAACAGTGCATATCCAAAACGCGAATAATCAACCTATCTTTTTAAACGGTATCACCTGAGCGCCCTAGCCTCGCATTGCTCCAGAAATTCAGACCATAGCTTTAATGCTTCGCGCCTCTCCGGCAAATAGTCGCCAGCATCATAAACGCCTTCCATGTTTGGTATCGTATGATTCAAACACCTTTCAGCAACAAACCTATCGACTCCCAGCTTACCTAGGTGAGTGCGCATAGTCCGGCGCAAGTCATGAATAGTAAAATCACTAAAGCCCATAATCGGCGGTAGATTATTTTTAATCGGCTTGTTTAAAAAGCTGATTTCAATATGACCACCGGCTCCATCCCGCTTCCCTCTGCTGGGTAGCAGGTAGATATTATCCTCAACCTGAAAATGTAACAACTCGCTGACAATAGCCAGGGCTGATGCTACCAAGGGGATCGTTAATGCTGACTCGGTTTTGTTGTCTACTGACATTGTCCAGGTTGCGCCGGTCAAATCAAAATCAGATCGCTTAGCCTTGAATAGCTCCCCTTTCCGGCATCCCAGCAATAATAAAAGCTTCGTGATTAGATAGTGCTGCCGGGTAAATTTCTCAGATTCATTCATGGCGCTGAATAACGAGACAATCTCGCCCTCAGTTAAAAACCGTTGGCGCTTAGACTCGCTACCGCCAGCATCGGTAATATCGAAGGCGCTTGCCGGGTTATGGATAATGGTATGATTTTTAATAGCCTGATTAAAAAGCTGTTTGGTAAAGGTTAATACATCATTGGCAGAGGTAGGCGCGCCAGCATCAGTAATGGTATTTAGC
>DATBQC010000774.1:0-10179 GCA_036561065.1 Methylobacter sp.
ACAATAGGAAATTGTCGACGAAATTTGAAGTTTAATACCTGTCTATTTCTTAGTCTCTGCCATAACAAATACTCAACATCAGTTTGGTGTTGTCTCAACGACCTAGCTTTGGCTGTCACATTCATTTTCCCCTCACCCAACCCTCTCCCTTTGGAGAGGGCTATTCGTAACTCCAAACTGTTCAGGCTGCTTGATCAACACCGGCGCTACCGGCAATGTTTGATCACGGTAACAATCCGGCGAATTGTCGCGAACCGGCAGGTCTTTTGCCTCGGCTTGCCATGGCACAAAACCGCTGCCGCACTCGAAAATGAAAATCTCGCCGCTATCCGGATCTTTAACGCTCAGCTGCACCCAGCCGCCTGCGACCAGCTCCCGTATGCTTTCCTGACGAGCATAAATCTGCTCCAGCACCGTGGTTTTGGCCTCAACCATAATCAAAAGCCGCATCGGCTCGTGGATCTCAACCATTTGCTGCGGCAGTCCGGTACGCAAATCGCTGCTCGCCCCTTCCATGACGCCAAAAAAACCGGTGACGTTATGCGGTACTTTAGAGCCGCAACCGAAACGCTCGTTATTGACGGTGGAAAAATAATATTCGAGATTGATCCCCGCACCAACCGGGGTCACCGCCAGCAAAATATTTTCCAGCACTTTGCCTTCAGGATCCTGGGTCGGGTCGTAGGAAATTAAAAATACCCGCCGGTCAAAAAACGCGCCTTGCGTAAGCGAGCGGCGACCGACAACCGCCGAGGCATTGGTGGCATGACCCAGCTCCGGGCGAATCTGGGAGAAATCGGCGGCACGCTCTTCCATATGCGCCAAGGCCTGTTCGGGTGTCGGGTTATGTGGTGCCGAAGCCAGCCTGCGACAGCGTTCGTGCGCCGACATCCGCTGGGCGTATCGCAACTCCTGCTGCAATGTCTTCAGTCCGGCCAGTCGTTCGGGGGGAAGCAGATCCAGGTCGTACCAGCTGATTTCTTCATTGCAGGTGTTGTGTTCGGCGCCGATAAACCAGGTATCGGACGGTATAGTGATGCCGCGTTCTACCAACAGCTCGCGTATTTCCGGGCGGTTAGCCATTGCCGCAAATACCCTGGCATTAGGTCCGCCGTGACGGCCGCTGCAAGCGCCGCAATCGTAAGCCGCCAGATGCGGATTATTCTGGCTGATCGAGCCGTGCCCCATCAGCACGACTAGTTCAGAAAATCCATAAGTCAGGCCGGTATTGCGCAAAAAGCCTGCAACCCGATCGGCCTGTTCGCCATCGGTAAACCCTAGTCTGGGGCGCTCAGGAGTGGCGACCGTCTGATCCGTCGACGTAAACAGCAGTTGCGTCTTAACTTCGGGCGCGGCCAACTTAGCCATGCCGGAAACCAAACTTTGCTGGGTTTTCGGCAACAGCGATTTGGCCAGTAACCCGGCCAAGGTAACCGGCGCAATCGCATCGATAACCGGATGCGACAGCAACAGATTACGCCGCAAGCTCTGATGCACCAGCTTCGCAAACCATTGGTTCAACCTGCGGCCACGATTATGCTTAAGCAGCGCCGATTCGCCTACAGGAAGCAAGCGGGGGGCGAAAGCTTCGCTACCGGCACCAGGTCGGGGTACTTCCCGAACTTCATGCGCAGGCGTCACCACCACCGGACACAGCGGAGTCACCTTGCTGTCGTCCAACCCCTTGTAATTCATTGCAACACCGAAAAACCCGGCTGCACCCAGTGTTTCAATCGCAGGATTGAGTTCTTCAAGATGACGGCGAATACCTTCTTCTCGGTCGTCCATGCAAAAGACGATTTGCGCGTCGGGACGTTGCTTGCGTTCTGCCCACCGGCCGCGCTGATGATTGGCACGTACCGCCTGGAAAAAATCCTCCCGGTAATGATGCTCGTAAGCCATCAGCCAGACTTTGCTGCGCTCGGTCGGCGTGAACTCATCCAGCACAGACAACATGGCTTGCAAATCGTTTGCATCCAGTTGTTGCAGCTCGGCGGCGCTAAGCCCCAGATGCTGGCATAAACGAAACAAGCGCCAACCGCTGTTATGCGGTGCATATACAGGCTGTTTGTCCGCCAACGGACTGCACTGCCAGGTCCAGATCAGGTCGGCAAGTTGCTGCCAGTCGGTGCGATCGTAACGTTCTGAACCGGCATGTAAGGTCAAGGACTCAGCCCTGTGAGCCAAATATTCCGGCAAGCCGCCCTGATACAAGCGAGTGCGCACCATAAATTCCGACAGGCTTTTCCGAAAATAGCCTTGGATAGCGCTGAGCTTCGCTTCGATTTTCCAGGTGTCGCGGCAAACCTGATTCAGCCACAGCCGATCCAGGGTCAGGCGTATCGCCAGATAATCGGCCAGCGTCGGTTCTGCGTCGTTGGCGGTATGATAATTGGGGTGATGTTGCCGCCAGTTGACCAGCCCCGACCAGCCGGGTATTTCCAGTGCCAGTCGGCGCAGATAGCCTCCCCATTGCGCTTGCGGTATCTCCAGGTGCTCGAGTTGCAGGATGATGGTATCCACCGCGTCTTCGGGCAGTTCCGCGATAATCTGTTGCCAATCGCGCAACTCATGCAAAAAGGGATTGGCGTCATATTGCGCCGTTGCCCGCCAAGCGGCATAAAGACCTAAACGACTGCGCTCGGGCAACTGCCATGCGGCCACGCCTTCATCCAGCCCCGATGCGCAAAAACGTATCAGCTGCGGCCTGATGGCATCGAGAATGTCTGTGCCGGTCAACGCCAGAATGAAACCGCGCAAGCTGATGCTGCCGCCTATTTGCCCCAGCAGTTCGTCGAGCGCCGCGCCTGCGTGTTCCCGCATTTGTTGGTGTGCTGATGCGCCAAGCTTGTCCTGAGCCGTGTCGAAGGATGTCAGCCATTCTTCGGCCTGCTCCACCGACAAATCCAGCATATGTTCCGGATGCAAAGCCGCTTGCTCCAGACCAAGCTTGGTCAAAATACTTTCCCATAGAGGCCGGACTACATGGCTGTCGGCTGCAAGCAAGCGCTGACGAACCGTTTCAGGCACATCGGCCTGCACAGCCTCCAGCGCAGACAATTCCTCTATTTGCCAGTTCAACTGGCTGACGCTGACCGCCTGCAAATCGAACAACAGCGCAATGCGGTAAATATCCTGCCGAGTGATAGTTCGGTCCTTTATCGCGCAGACGACTTGCTCCGTCTGCAAATTCGGAGACTGGGCAAAGGCGGCGGCCAAGTCTCGATCGTCAATGCGCCCCTGCCGGTAAATCTCCCGGCTTTTCGCTTCGGGAAGATAACAGCAAATGCCGCTCAAGGCTTCGAACTCAGCCAAAGCCTCGTCAAACGGCAAATGCTGAAAGCCGTGCAAAGTATTGTGGTGCACGAAATCTAGGATCGGCGCCTGCCCAGGCAACACATGATCCAGATGGCTCAACGCAGTGATAATTTGTTCGCGTAATTTTAAAGAAGACTTGTCCATCGCTAATCCTGCAAAATCCTTTGGCTGATCACAGTGTTCATCTGGCTGATGGTGGCTGCGGACAAATCAAGCAGCGGCGCAGGCAGCAGCCCGAATAGCACGATGCCCGAAACCAGTATTCCGGCTGCCAATAACTCCGGCGCTCTCAGATCTTCAAGCTGCTGCATCGCCGGTTTGCTCGGTCCGGTAAATAACAGGCTGATCGTGCGGATGGCATAAGCGGCTCCGATTAGAATGCTCACGCTGAAAAATACCATCAAACCCAGACCTAAACCGACGCTGGGCATTGAGCTAAACCCGCCAATCAGCGTATGCAGCTCGGCGACAAAACCCACCGAACCCGGCAGCCCTATCGCCGCCAGTAAGGTTAAAATCATGAACACGGCAAAACGCGGCATCGCCTGAAGCAGCGAGCTGTAATCCTGGATGTTGCGGGTATGAGTGCGCTCGTACAGCAGCCCGACCAGCAAGAACAATGCCCCGGCAATCAGGCCGTGAGCAGTCATTTGCATCACTGCGCCGGTAATGCCCACCTGATTCAAGGTCGCGATGCCCAGCAACACAATGCCCATATGACTGATTGAGGAATAGGCGACCATAGCCTTAAGATCGCTTTGCCGCCAAGCCAGCAGGCCGCCATAAAACATGCCGAATAGCCCCAGAAAAATCAGGTACGGCTGCAACAGTTTTGCCGCCTCCGGCAGCATCACCACCGCCCTGATCAAACCGTAAGCGCCCATTTTCAGCAAAATGCCGGACAGCAAAATACTGACCGGACTGGGCGCTTCGACATGCGCCAACGGCAGCCAGCCGTGCAGCGGGAAAATCGGCATCTTAACGCCGAAACCGATCACAAAACCGAGCAGCACCAAAACCTGCTCAACCCTGGGCATGTCTTGCGCCGCCTGATGCATCGACGACATTAACGAGCCGCCGTGCTGAAGGTCGTACTGGCTAACCGCAAGCAGGCTGATCAGCATAAAAACCGAGCCGCCCATCGTGTACAGCACGAAATTAAGGCTGGCCGTGTGCCGCCGCTTGCCGCCCCAGCGGCCAATCAGGAAGAACAGCGGGATCAAGGTGACTTCCCAGAAAATATAGAACAGCGCCCAATCCTGAGCCAGAAACACGCCCAACATGCCGAATTCCAGCAGCAGCAGGCAGATATGGTAACCCTTGACGCTGCTGGACACGGTCAGCGAGGCCAGCAACGCAATCGATGTGAGCAAAGTCGCCAATACCAGCATCGGCATCGACAAACCGTCTATGCCCAACGCATAAGCGCTGCCCAGTTTGGGGTTCAGCGGAAAATATTCATTGAACTGCAACTCCGCATCGTGCGCGTTATAAATGCTCAGCAACCAGCAAACCAATAAGAAGGCGATAGCGGCAAACAGGTGCGCGATATAACGGATTAGCTGAATGTTCCGGCCGGGCGTTAAAGCCAGCAGCAAGACCCCGGCAGCCGGCGTCCAGAGCAGTATGCTGAGTATCCCCATGGTTTTAGTATTCCTTATCCGCTCTTGTCTGGTGGTTTAAATGGTTAAATTGTACGTTAAGGTTGAGGCAGTGCAAGAACTAACCATCAAGTTTCAAAACGTTTCGATGGGGGAAGTTTAACATTGCAAGCTTTCAGTAGCCTTTCAAAAAGTAAACTCAGCCACAGATTGTCACAGACGCACACAGATAAAAGATTAAAGGCTAAAGATAAAGAGCGACCGTGTGTAGCTTACGACTGCATGGATGCAGGAGCAGTTGCCGAAGTTTTTTCGCCTTTCGCCTTTCGCCTTTCAAAGCAACCTGTTTAATCTGTGTTGACCTGTGGCTGAATAGCTAACTTTATTTTTCCAATGCCTTAAACACCAGCTCGACTCGGGTGCCGCCTGCTTCACTGACGCGGCTTAACTCCAGCTGCGCCTTATGCAGATCGGCAATCTCCTTGACGATTGCCAGCCCCAGCCCGCAACCATCGCCGTGGCTTCCGGGGATACGATAGAAGCGCTCGAACACTTTGTCCAATTCAAGCTCGGGTATGCCGGAACCGTCATCTTCAACGCTCAGGCGAGGCGATGGATAGGCCTCGACTTTAACCATTATATTGCCTTGGTCATGACCATAACAAATGGCGTTATCCAACAGATTAGCCAGCAATTCCCGCAACAAAACCTCATCGCCGCGCACGTATAGCGGCTGCTTTAAACCTTCAAAGCCGAGCTCCATGTTCCGCTGCAAGGCTTTGGGCACCCAGTCCATGCAGGTTTCTTTAGCCAGTTTGCATAAATCGACCGTCCGCAATTCATAATCGCCATCAATGGGCTCGGATCTAGCTAAAATCAATAACTGCGTGGTCAGGTGCGACATGCGGTCGGCGCTGCCTTCGATCTGCATCAATGCGGGTTTCATCGCAGACAAGTCTTGTTCACGCTGGGCGCGTTCAACTTGCAGTTTCAGGCCCGCCAGCGGGGTGCGCAATTGGTGCGCGGCATTGGCAATAAAGCGTTGCTGGGTTGCTATGGCCGATCCCAAACGTTCCAGCAGGTCATTGATGGTATCGGTCAGCGTCCGCACTTCCAAAAAAACATGCTGCTCTGGAATGGGCCGCAAGTCGCGCGACGAGCGCTGGGCGATTTCATCGGCCAATGTATGCAAGGGTCGCAAGCCGCGTTTTACGCCCACGACCAGATAAATGCCGGCCAACAGCACCAACACCATCTGCGGCACCAAATCGGCCAGCAGAATATCCATCATCATGCTGCGCCGTTTATTCAAGGTCTCGGCAACGTGGACGAATACCTTTTCCGAACTATGCTCAGGCGTAATCAACATGGATACCACCCTGACCGGTTCGCCGTACATCTCGTCGTCAAAGTAAACGGGCCGCGTCCAATCGGTTTCCACCTCGAACGGCTCGGGTACGAATTTGTCGCCAGCCAGCATGCCTTGTTCTTCCGAAATGATCTTAAAATAGGTTTTGTCCGATTCGTCCCATTTGAAAATTTCCAGCGCGGCAGGGGGTAATTCGACGAACACCTTGCCTTTGCGCGCCTTGACTTCTTGCGCTAATGACCGCGCCGAATCGAGCAGCCAACGGTCGTAAGCCACGTCGACATGATGCAGCGTTACAAAATAAGACAGCACGGACTCGACGCTGATAAAGAAAATCAGCGGAACGGCCAAGCGTAAAAGAATCTCGGTTTTGAGGCTGCGCTGTTTAATCATCCGCCCGCTCCAGCAAATAACCGAGTCCGCGCACCGTCCTGATCACCGCGCCATACGGTTCGATGCGTTTGCGCAACCGATACACATAGATTTCAACGGCATTATCGGTCAGAGCGTCCCCGTCCACAGCCAAACGTTGCGCTATGCGATCTTTGCTGACGACCTTTCCGGCCTGAATCAGCAGGATTTCCAGTACGCCGTATTCCCGCGCCGACAGGTTAATGCTCTGGCCGTCAACCAGGACTTGATGGTTATGGGTGTCCAGCGCCAAGCGGCCGATCACAATATCGTTGCTGAAACCGCCGTAACAGCGTCGTATCAGTGCGTGAACCCTGGCCTCCAATTCACGGAGTTCAAAGGGTTTGGTCATATAGTCGTCAGCGCCCTGTTCAATGCCGGTGATTCGGTCGTTAAGCCCGTCGCGCGCGGTCAAAATTAAAATCGGCAACGGAATTTTCCGGCTGCGCAGCTTGCGCAACAGTTCCAACCCGTCCATATCCGGCAAGCCCAAATCCAGCACGATCAAATCGAAGTCTTGAGCCAGCAGCAACTGTTCCGCGTAACCGCCGGTCGTCGCGGAGGTCACCAAATAGCCGCTATCGCTCAAGGTATGCGTCAAACCGTCAGCCAGAACGGCATCGTCTTCTATCAATAAAATGTTCATACACTCATGGTGTTGCGAAAGGTTTGTGAAAGGTTAAAGGGCTAGGATGATAACGCATTCAATAGTTACAGGCGAAAGGCTGTGAAAGCGTTATTACCTCGTTCCCACGCAGTGCGTGGGAACGAGAAAAACTACCACTTTAGAACTAAAGGGTTAATAAATATGATACACAAACACGCTCAATATTATTTCCGTCATGTAAAAGACGATTTTCCTGCCGGCATCGTGGTGTTCTTGGTCGCCCTGCCGTTATGCCTGGGAATTGCTATGGCCTCCGGCGCGCCGTTATTTTCCGGGCTGATTGCGGGCTTGGTCGGCGGGTTGATCGTCTCCTGGTTAAGCGGTTCGCAACTCAGTGTTTCCGGTCCTGCGGCCGGCCTTACCGTGATTGTGTTCAACGCGATTGAAACCCTCGGCAGTTTTCAGGGTTTGCTGGTCGCCTGTGTTTTGGCAGGTATTGTACAGCTCGCCCTGGGTTACCTGAGAGCCGGAATTATCGGCGCATTTTTCCCTTCCGCCGTCATTAAAGGCATGTTGGCGGCTATCGGCTTGATTTTGATTATCAAGCAGATTCCGCACGCCACCGGCTTCGATACCAGCTATGAAGGCGATGAAAGCTATATGAGGGAAACGGCCGAATCAAGCTTTCTTGAGCTGTTTGATGCATTCCACGGCATTACTCCAGGCGCTGTTATGATCAGCGCGGTTGCCTTATTGCTGCTGGTGATCTGGGAAATGCCCTGGTTTAAAAAACAAGCCTTTTTAAAATTGATTCCCGGCCCCTTGGTTGCGGTGACCTGGGGCATCGGCTACAACTTGTTCACTACACAGTTCGCACCCGCCTGGGCTGTCGGCGAAAAACACATGGTCAAATTACCCGTCTCGGAACAAGCGGCCGATTTTTTCAACAACTTCATGTTCCCTGATTTTAGCTATCTGGCTAATCCGCAGGTCTACATGATCGCCGTGACGCTGGCTATCATTGCCAGCCTGGAAACGCTGTTAAGCCTTGAGGCCACCGACAAGCTCGATCCGTTGAAACGGCTTGCCCCGACCAACAGGGAATTAAAGGCCCAAGGCGTAGGAAATATTATCAGCGGACTGCTCGGCGGCCTGCCCATCACCGCCGTCATCGTGCGGAGTTCGGCCAACATCAACGCGGGCGGACAAACCAGCTTGTCCTGTTTTATTCATGGCTTGTGTTTGCTGCTGAGCGTGATGTTTTTCGCGCACTATTTAAATTACATCCCGCTAGCCTGTTTGTCGGCCATTTTGCTGCATACCGGTTATAAACTGGCCAAACCCGCGTTGTTTATCGAATTTTACCGGAAAGGTATGAGCCAACTACTGCCGTTTGTAATCACCGTGCTTGCCATTCTGCTGACCGACTTATTAAAGGGCATGGCAATCGGCATGTTTATCGGGCTGTTTTTTGTGATCAAAGCCAATTATTCTGCTGCGATTTCCTTGATCCAGGACGGTTCGCATTATGTGTTGTCATTCAACAAAGACGTTTCTTTCCTGAACAAGGCGCTGCTCAGAAAATTCATACTACGTATTGAGGAAAACAGCAGCGTAACCATTGATGCGAGCAAGGCCAAGTTCATCGATCATGATATTCTGGAAACGATCGAGGATTTTCTGGCCACAGCGCCGGACGACAACATTACGGTTGAAGTCATCGATTTATACGGCAAGGAAAAGTTCAAGAAACACGAAGCTGTTGTAGTGCTGAATGGACGGGTCAAAACCTGAGATAAGTTGTCAGGCGAATCCGGACTGCTCATAAATCCATATTTAATTGCTAATTGTTTAGTCCCGCAATTGATTCCTTTCTGATGCTGCCTGGACGGCAGCACATGCAGGCATCTGCAATCAGGATCTGCTAATAAAGTTGGCCGATAAATTGTAGCCGGCGCGCGCGGACGATGCTCTAACACTTTATAAGCGAGTGATTCCAGACATCGTTGATCAAACCAACAATACGGCTTATGCCGATGCCGTTAAGCTAATTCGCAAGATTGATGGGATAATGAGCGCACAGAAACGAAATCGTGAGTTTGGCGATTATTTGATCGAGTTGCGCCTCTGCTTTTAACCCAAGCGGAATTTTATTAAACTTTTGCTGGATTAGGCGGTCACTAATCTTGCAAGGGCAACAAATCCAACCAAGGCGATTGAAATAGTCCTACAAACGTACTCGTCAAGTTTCAGAACCATATCCTTAAGAAACAGTAGTCACAAAAAAACTGCATGAAGCAATATTTAGAATTACTCGATAAAATTATCACTGAAGGCAGCCCGAAAGGCGACAGAACCGGCAGCGGTACGCTGTCCGTTTTCGGCCATCAAATGCGTTTCCCGTTGGCGGAAGGCTTTCCATTGGTTACGACCAAGAAAATACATTTAAAATCGATCATCTATGAGTTGATTTGGTTTTTAAGAGGCGAGACTAACTTAAGCTTTTTGCATCAGCATAATGTCAATATCTGGAATGAATGGGCCGATCGGAACGGCGAGCTAGGCCCTGTGTACGGGCACCAATGGCGATCGTGGCCGACGCCAGACGGCCGGCATATCGACCAAATTCGGCAAGTCATCGAACAACTTAAAACTACGCCAAACAGCCGCCGGATTATCGTTTCCGCCTGGAATGTCGCGGATTTGCCGGATGAAAGCATCAGTCCGCAACAGAATGTCGCACAAGGCAAAATGGCGCTGGCACCTTGTCATGCATTTTTCCAGTTTTATGTGGCCGACGGCAAGTTGTCGTGTCAGCTCTATCAGCGCAGTTGCGATACGTTTTTGGGCTTGCCGTTCAATATTGCCAGCTA
>DATBQC010000775.1:0-3619 GCA_036561065.1 Methylobacter sp.
AAAGGGAGCCACTGGCGTCGCAGGTCCCCAAGGCATACAAGGAGTTACTGGCCCTACAGGATCAAAGGGAGCCACTGGCCCGCAAGGTCCACAAGGCATTCAAGGTCCCACCGGTCCTATAGGCAGTATTGGACCCCAAGGTGTAACTGGTCCAGGCGCTGTTCCGATAGTTAGAACTCGATGGATTGACGGAGATACCGTAGCTTCTACTCGGAATGGATCTGTTGCTCAACCATATAAGACTATCGCCGAATTCTTGCTTGCTCGTCCAAATACATCCCCTGCAGACGCACAAGCTAACTACATTGGTTTGCTCAGCCCAAGCATAAGCGGATATACGGAAAATCCAAGTTTCCCTCCATATGCTTCAACGGAATTGCGAGCGGAGTCTTTCTCTTATGGCGCTGGGACAGTCATACATGGGAGTATAACATGGCCTAACGTATCTGGTGCACATCCGTCTTCATCAGTCGCATATGTAAATCTTCATAATATAACGGTCAATGGATCTATAACTATAACAGATGATACTAATGCCCCATCTTCCAGCATGATTATCGGTGCAGATGAAATGGGTTATAGCGGTATAACCATTGGAGGTGGACTAGATTCCCATACTACAACCAAATTAACCGATATCTTTTTCTATAATGCAATCATTGTAACAATTGATTGTGGTGCATTGAGTTCAAATGCTCAAGTTACCCTTGATAGTTGCAATTTGCAAGGTTCTGTTACGGCTAAGAATGTTTTTGCTAATGGATCGTATTTCAATGTAGCCGCCATAACAATTGCCCCTGGCTTAGGGGCATCTATAATGAATTGCCAATTCCAGCAGGGTTCTAGTCCTTTCCTAACTGGAAATGGTGGTTTCTTGTTTGATGGGCCATCATGGCAGAGTTTTCTCACTGCAGGTGGTAATAGAAATGCTGCTACACCCGTATTAGTGCAAGGTGGATATAATGGAGCTGAAGTTATCGGTGCAACCATTGCTTCTGGATCTGTAAACGTATCGCTTAATGGAACCGGTGCATCTGTTGGGTTCACTGGTTCTAGCTCAGGTAATCATTATTTCGCTGTTCTCAGCGCAAATACCTCAGTTTTCATCAAATATAGCGGAGGTGAGAAACCTGGCGATACGATGATTATAACCAAGTCCACAGCTAATTATGATCTGACTATTTTCGATGGGAGTAGCAATCTTCTCGGAATAATTGGAGATGGTTCGACTGGATTCTTATTAGCTATATATACAGGTACTGCTTGGGTCTTTTCTTCTGGATCCGGACTGTTTGTAACAGGTCTATATAGGCAGAAATATATTGATGGTGATTCGCTTCGCGGATTGGCGAGTGGATCTATACTTCAACCATATAAGACTATCCAGTCTTTCATGGTCTCTCGAACCAATACGTCTATCAATGACGCCACAGCCAATTATGTTGGAATTGTAGCACCGGCCACGCTTGGATATACAGAAAATATTACGTTCCCGGCTTATGCTTCAACTGAGATACGTGCTCAGTCATATTCGCTCGGAACTGGTACAGCAGGTGCTGTTATAAACGGAAATGCAACTTGGACAAATGCATCTGGTGCACATATAGCAACCAACGCTGTTGTAACCATTCATAATATATCTATATCAGGAACAATAACCGTTACAGACGATGCAACGGCTCCACCAGCCACTCTCCTCTTCGGGGGAGACGAGGGGGCTGGCTCTGGGCCGGTATTAGGTAATATTGATTCACATACTGCTACTCATCTTCAATCAGTTTGTTTTAAAAATGCAACTGTTAGTAATATTAACTGTGGGACATCTTCTAACAGTGCTTCAGTAACTGCTGATACTTCTATTATATTTGGATCGATACTCGCTAATTCAATCAATGCTCTGAATTGCACTATTTCAGTTGCTACTATCACAGTTAATAGCAGCGGTTCAGCTATTTTCTTTAATATATTCTTTTATCCTGCTTCGGCTCCTGTGCTTACTTGTGCAGTCGGAGCCCTATTTGATGGAAAATCTTGGAAGAGTTTCGTTGAAGCAGGCGGTACAAGAGGAACGAACACGCCAATATTAGTATTGGGTGGATATAATGTTGCTGCTGTAGAAGGTTTTCCACTACCAACTAGTGGAACCACAAGTGTTTCTATAGATGGGACGGGTGGTGTTTCACCAGGATATTCCGGAAGCAATTCTGGTAATCATTATTCAGCAGACAATCTAACCGCTAATTCTATTGTCAACGTAATTGGTGCAGCATTTGATGGCGATACTATGTTGATAACAAAGATTAGTCCCATAGGATTCAGTTTAACGGTGCAAGGACACGGCAACACGCGTGGTGTGATTCCATCGGGTTTCCGTGGGTATGTAATGTTACAGTATTCGGCTGCTGCTGGTAGTTGGCTTTTTGCACATGGTGGTCAGCTGACTTGATTGTAAAAACATATCATGAATAACATGTTTCAAGCAGCCACTGCACGGAAGAAATGGTTGGAAACTATCCCTCAAGAAGAATTGGACGCGTTT
The DNA here is from genome assembly GCA_036561065.1 of Methylobacter sp. Classification (GTDB taxonomy): domain Bacteria; phylum Pseudomonadota; class Gammaproteobacteria; order Methylococcales; family Methylomonadaceae; genus Methylobacter_A. The sequence goes on from DATBQC010000775.1 coordinate 2,540, forward strand.
GAACCCCTTTCGGAGCATGAAATCATCCGAGCCCTCAATCAAGGAGAGCGCGATAAGCAAGCAGCTGACAGTATTTTCCGAGCTCGAATATATCGTCTATGAATCCTCATGTCTGGATGCGATCAACAATTTATTTGAATAAAATTCGGCCCCATCTCCAAGGAGATCCATATAGTTGGAGAGGAGTAAAGGGAATAAAGGCTTGGCTGTGCCGCCATTGTGGTATTCGTCTCCTCTCTGCTGAAAAACCGAGATCAGGTGGGAAATATACTATCATATGTTTATTTATCAGAATTGATAAGAATGGGAGAAGATATTTCCGTAGAGATAGATTTGAAAACATGATATTAGCTAACTGTTATTCTTTAATGATCCAGCGTATTATGCAAGAATGATATGTGTCGTCCCATTAAAGGAACCTCTTTCCCACAAATTTAATGAATTCCGTGTTTTTTATCAGAAAATCCAAATTGCTTTCGAAGCAAGGGAAGTCACGGCAGAGTGTTGTTCTTTTTGCCAAAGGTGCGGCTTATGCGCATTAATCATCAGAAATCGACCCGGGATATGGACTATAATATATATGCCAAGATCCAAGAGCCCGAATTTAATGCTACGAGCTGGTGATAGTATGGATTGTGCTGGTATTCTTATTCAATCAATCATAGAACAATAAATATATTGCTGCTTCTGTATTTTGTGACATGACAAGACTGCAGCAAGTTGACTCCCCTCTTTATACTATTCAATTTGTTCGAGACGGGAATGGTAAAGATATTAACATTTCTTTCTTTGAAAATGGTTATAGTCGATTTGTGACCGATATTGATGACTATTCAGAAATAGTTAAATGGATTAATGAGAAAAAATTCGGCTTATTCATACTATTCGTTCATCTGATATAGAAGCCGATCCGAAATTTCACTTCGGAGCATTGTTATACATTTCTTGTACTGTTTCTTTAAACAGAATCACTCTAATTCAATACTATGTGAGAAATAAAAGTCATGAGACACATGAAATGGTTGATTGAGCGAACTGATGTCACACCGTCAAAATATTTTGCACGATGGTATGGCGGTG
>DATBQC010000776.1:0-15492 GCA_036561065.1 Methylobacter sp.
TTTCTTTGACATTGACCATTTTAAAGCCGTCAATGATACCTACGGTCACGATTGCGGCGACATTACCCTGGCTTTTAGCGCAAAATGGATTAAAGAAAGCCTAAGAGACAGCGACATTGTTTTTCGTTATGGCGGCGAAGAATTCGTGATTTTATTAAGCGGCACCGACGCCCATGGCGCTGCATTGCTGGCAGAACGGATTCGCGCCTCAATTGAAAGCCATACCATAGCTTACGGTATGGAAACTATCAAAGTCACCGCAAGCCTAGGCGTCAGCACTTTGCGTGCCGACGATACTATCGAGTCTTTTATCAAGCGCGCTGATGAGGCCATGTATATAGCTAAAAACAGCGGCAGAAACCAAGTGGTCATAGCTAAATAAATTAATGGCAGCAGGGCCGGGGAAGCATCGGCCCGCGCCCGTTAACGTTTTCCAGGCTTATGGGCTTTAAATTCGGGTTTGGCAGTATGTGCCTGTTTTTCGCCGGCCATGCCGGCAAATTCAAACAGCAAATCCAGCTCTTTTTCGGTCAGCTCATAAAACGTACGGGCTTTCAGTCGTTCCGGCAATACCACCGGCCCATAGCGCACCCGCATTAAGCGGCTGACAACGACTTCCTGCGACTCCCACAAACGCCTCACCAATCGGTTGCGGCCTTCGGCAACGATAACGTTGTACCACTTATTGGCCCCTTCACCGCCGAAAAACCTAATATCGTCAAACTTGGCTATGCCGTCTTCCAGCTCCACGCCCTGTTTGAGTTTTGCCAGGGTTGCCTCTGAAACCTCACCCAAAATACGCACGGCATATTCACGCTCGACTTGCGTTGACGGGTGCATTAAGCGGTTAGCCAGCTCGCCGTTATTGGTGACCAATAATAAACCTGAGGTATTGATGTCCAGTCGGCCGACGGCTATCCAGCGGCTGACAGCCAGTTTCGGCAACTGCGTAAACACCACCGGGCGGCCTTCCGGGTCGCGGCGCGTAACCACTTCGCCGACCGGTTTGTGATAAAGCAGCACTCGGGTAGGCTGCTCGACAAACTTTTCCCAATGGACAACCCGGTCATTGACCTGCAAATGATCCCCGTCTTTCAAGCGGTCGCCCAAGCCGACAGGCTTGCCGTTAATCTTCAGCCGTCCCTCGTCGATCCAGCGCTCAATTTCCCGCCGGGAGCCGATGCCGCCGCGTGCCAGTACTTTCTGGATGCGCTCGCCCTCGGCTGACTGATTAGCGTCAAATTCCCCCTGCCCCCCCTTTTTCAAAGAGGGGGATTGCTTAGGAGAGTTATTCGGTTGTTGCGCTGAGCCTTGCGATGGTTTTAGTGGCCTGCCCGATAGTTTCGGTGATCTGCTCGGCTGTTTCGCTGAACTGCTCAATGGTTTCGGGGATTTGTTCGGTGGTTTCTTGCTCTTCACTCTTTACCTGCATGGGTTGTTGCGATGCGTCTAACGACAAGTCAAGCTCCTGGATCTCTTGCAATGTCGGCAGTTCACTTAATGATGTAATATTAAAATAATCTAAAAATTGTTTGGTTGTGCCGTATAAGGCTGGTCGTCCCGGCACTTCTTTGTGCGCTATCACCCGAATCCATTCGCGCTCCAATAGCGTATGAATGATGCTGGAACTGACGCCAACGCCGCGAATATCCTCAATTTCACCGCGTGTTGCCGGTTGCCGATAAGCGATAATGGCCAGCGTCTCCAATAATGCCCGTGAATATCGTGGCGGCTTTTCTTCAAACAACCGCGATACCCAGCGTGACAGCTCCCGTCTGACCTGAAAACGATAGCCGCTGGCGACCCGTTTTAATTCAACCGGCCTGAACCGGTAATCCTCCTTGATCGACTTAAGGGCATCCTCAATGTCCTGTAGATCAGGCTGCTCTATTTCAGGAAAAACCTGTTGTAGCTGTTTACTGGTCATCGGCCGATTGGCGGCAAATAAAATTGCTTCAACTACACGTTTAAGTTCCACGTTAATGTCACGCTGTTCGGTTAAGGGAGGCTTGTCGAAGGGCGAAGGTTCAACTATCGATGGCGATGTCGGCGCCGGCGATTCTGACGCGTATTTCGGCAAAGGGTTCTGGCTGGATAATATCGATGAGTCGTTCTTTGCTGAGTTCGAGGATTGCCAGAAACGAGACAACGACTCCGTGTCGACCTTCTTTTCGGATAAATAATTGAGAGAAAAGGAGACTATCTTCTCCTTTAAGGTTTTCCAGAATGGTTGACATGCGTTCACGGACAGATAAGGGCTCTTTGGTTATTTGATGATGACTGAGCTGCTCGACTCGTTTAAGTACATCCTGAAATGCCAGCAGCATTTCTTTTAGCTGAACATCAGGCAATATTTTTTCACAATTTCTAAGTGCCGAAACATCAATGCCGACTTCAAATATATCACGTTCAACTCTGGGCAATTGATCAATTTCTTCAGCCGCATTTTTAATCAGCTCATACTCCTGCAACCTGCGGATCAGCGTTGCCCTGGGGTCTTCCTCGTCTTCTTCGGCATCAGGTTGCCTGGGCAACAGCATTCTTGACTTGATTTCCGCCAACAGCGCGGCCATCACCAGGTATTCCGCGGCCAGTTCCAGGTTCAGCACACCCATTATTTGGATATAGGCGATGTATTGGTGGGTAATCTGGGCTATCGGTATATTTACAATATCCAGGTTTTGCCTACGGATTAGATACAGCAATAAATCCAGCGGCCCTTCAAAGGTGTCCAGCAGCACTTCCAGCGCGTCAGGCGGGATATAGAGATCGTCCGGCAGCTTGTTAAAAGGTGCGCCGTTAACCATTGCTAGCGCCGGCGATTCATCCAAAATATCGGCGTTATCCTGATGCATATCAATAATTGCCGTCATTGAATTAGTGTCTACCTATAACCCGGCAATTGAAAAAAACACTTGTTGTGCAAAATACAAAGGATATTCCAATATCAAATTCAAAACACGCGTGTATAACAACACTAATAAAATAATAAAGCCGAAACGCTCCAGGCGATTATATTGCCATGCCCAATAATTGGGCAAAATGCCCGACAAAATTCGGCTGCCGTCCAACGGCGGAATAGGCAATAAATTGATTAGGGCCAGCACCAGATTGATTGAGATACCGGCAATGCCGGTATAAATCAGCGGCAAGGAGATGGCTTCGGTTTGCGCGCCTATTGTCACCCCTAACCGGGCTACCAATGCCCATCCGACAGCCATCAACAAATTGGAAACAGGGCCTGCCAGGGCGACTATCGCCATATCCTGCCGTGGGTTTTTAAAATTTCGCGCATCGACAGGCACTGGTTTTGCCCAGCCGAAAATAAAACCGGTACCGGTGATTAATAACAAGCCGGGGATGATGATGGTTCCGAGCAAATCGATATGCTTGACCGGGTTTAAGGTTAGCCTGCCCAACATTGAGGCGGTGTTATCGCCGTATTTTTTTGCCACCCAGCCATGCGCCACTTCATGCACGGTAATCGCAAAAATCACCGGCAGTATCCAGACCACTATGCGTTGCAACAGCGTCAATTCATCCATCATCTCTTTATCCTTGATTAAGCCAGCATCGGCGCAAGGCCTTTGCCCTGCCTGATGATTTCAGCGCCATTACCGGAAAATTCGATAATAGTCGTTTGTTCAGATTCAATAATACCGGCGTCAATGACCAAATCCAGTTCATGTTCAAGTTTGTTTCTGATCTCATAAGGGTCAGTCATTGCCTTATCCTCGCCCGGCAGCATCAACGTGGAGCTGAACAACGGCTCGCCCAATTCCTGAACCAGCAATTGGGCGACGGGATGGTCGGGGATGCGGATGCCGACCGTTTTTTTCTTGGGGTGCTGCAATCGGCGAGGCACTTCGCGCGTCGCTTCCAGAATAAAGGTGAAGGCTCCCGGTGATAGCGTCTTAATCAACCGGAAAGCGTCGTTGCCGATTTTGGTGAATGTCGAGACTTGGGCCAGGTCTTTGCACACCAAGGTAAAGTTGTGTTTATCGTCCAGCTGCCTGATGCGACGGATTTTATCCAGCGCCTGCTTGTCGCCTATATGGCAGGCAATCGCATAAGAAGAATCAGTCGGGTAAACAATAACGCCGCCCTTGCGGAGTATTTCCACTGCACGATGTATCAAGCGCAGCTGCGGACTCTCGGGGTGTATTTCAAAAAATTGAGCCATTTATGGATGCTGATATAGTGGGATATTAGGCAATTATACCGTACATCTTCATAAGCTTGCAGTTGAAAACCGCATAGCCGCCAAATAGCCTCAAAAACCTCATGCCAGTCTAACTTTGCGGCATGAAAATAACAAATTTCAAGCCGCTGATCTTTGAAGGGTGACTAACCCCGGCCATATGCTACAATCGCAAGGTTATCTTTTTACTTCTTAGGGCACACGCAATGCGGGTTGAACTTTAAAATACGGCGATGTTAACGATACCGGGCTATAAATTAGGTGAACTCATTTATAAAAGCGCCTCTTCCTCGATCTTCAAGGGGGAGCGGGAGTCCGATAGCGCCGCCGTTATTGTAAAAGTACCCACTTCAAATTACCTATCATTGGATGATGTGGAAAAGTTCAAGCGGGATTACCTGATAGGTTCACAGCTAAACGATGCCAATATCATTGAGTATTATGGTTTGGAGACGACTGATTACGGCCCGGCGATTATTACCGAAGACTTTGGCGCAATCCGCTTAAAGGACTATATTGCCGCCGACGGATTGGCGGTGGAGGACTTTTTGACCATCGCCATCCAGCTGGCTTCCGGGCTTGCCGCTATTCATGCAGGTTCTGTGGTGTTTAAAGACATCAAACCCGGAAATATCGTCATCTCACCCGAGTTTAAAATCGCCAAGTACATTGATTTTGGCATCGCCACTCACCTGGAACAGGAAACCCAGGAAACCATCGGATTGCGCAAACTCAAAGGAACTCTCTCGTATATGTCGCCGGAGCAAACCGGGCGAATGAATAGGAGCCTGGATTACAGAACCGACTTTTATTCTTTGGGTATTTCTTTTTACGAAATGCTGTTGGGCTGTCCTCCTTTCGAGGCTGACGACCCCATAGAGATTATCCATTGTCACTTGGCAAAGCCCGCGATTTCGCCAGCCACGATTAAATCGAAAATACCGCTTCAGGTGTCCAATATCATCATGAAGCTGTTGGAGAAAAATGCAGAAGACCGTTATCAGAGTGCGACCGGATTACATAAAGATCTTTTGCGCTGTCTGGACGAACTGAAATCAAAAGGCGCTATTTCATCGTTCGATCTTGGACGCACGGATGCCTCCGACCGGTTTCATATTTCGCAAAAATTATACGGACGGAAGCAAGAGCTGGACAGGTTATTGTTTGTTTTTGAGCAAGCCAGCCAGGGTTCCGGGGAAATGCTGCTGGTAATGGGTTATTCCGGCATTGGCAAATCAGTGTTGGTTAATGAGCTGCACAAACCGATAACCCGTATGGGCGGGTATTTTATCTCCGGCAAGTTTGAAAAGCTGGTAAAAGACAAAGCCTACAGCGCCATAACCCATGCTTTCGAAAAGTTGCTCACGCATCTTCTTGGTGAAAGCGATCAGCAAATAGTGCTATGGCGAGAAAAATTATTGTCCGCTCTGGGCGCTAATGCTCAAGTTATCATTGATGTGATACCCGGAGTAGAGACCCTGATAGGCAAGCAACCGGCAGTGCCTGAGTTGGAACCGGTAGAGTCGCAAAACCGGTTTAACTTGGTGTTTGGCAATTTTGTGCGCACCTTTGCCGACGAAGGGCATCCTTTGGTTCTGTTTCTCGATGACCTGCAATGGGCGGATTCGGAAAGCCTCAATTTGATCAGAATCCTGGCAACCGACCAGGAATTAAACTATTTCATGCTGATCGGCTCTTATCGGGATAACGAGACGCAAGGCTCCCATCCTGCGATGCTGTGCATAGCCGAGATAGAAGCAGTGAAGGGCAAGCTGGAACGGTTATTGTTAACGCCGCTGGATATAGCCCATACCAATCAATTAATCGCCGACGCGCTTAATTGTGCATTAGATCGATCGCTACCGTTGGCAATATCCATATTCAAAAAAACCGAAGGCAATCCATTTTTCCTGAAGTTATTCTTGCGCTCGCTCTATGATGAAAAGCTGCTCAGCTTTGTTCCGGATAGCGGCTGGCAATGGGATATGGAGAAAATAAGCCAGATGCAGGCCACCGACAATGTGGCTGAACTCATGCTTAGAAAACTGAGCCGGTTTCCTGAGACGGCACGGGAATCGTTAAAGCTGGCCGCTTGCTTTGGCAACCGCTTTACTTCTGAGGATCTGGCGCTGGTGTCCGGCAAAAGCAGTCGGCAAGAAGCCACCAATCTCCAGCCTTTCATCAGCGCGGGCATGATACTGCAAGGGAAGAATCATTTCAGGTTTGTCCATGACCGAATTCAGGAAGCTGCCTATGCTTTGATACCGGCCGACCATATTGAGGCCTTGCATCTGCAAATAGGGACGCAGATGCTGGCAAAGCGCTCCCCCGAAGAAGCGGATGAAAGAATCTGCGAGATAGTCGACCATTACCGTCGAAGCAAGGCGCTGATAAAAGATCAGGGCAGTTTGACCGCTTTAGCCCATTTAAATCTCAGGGCCGGGCAGAAGGCCAAAAAAAATGCGGCGTTTTCTTCATCGCTGAGTTATTTTTCCGAGGCGATAACCTGTTTGCCGGAGTCTGCATGGGAAACCCATTACGAGATCAGCTACCTGTTGCACAAGGAATTAGCCGAGGCCGAATATTTAAACGGCAACTTTATAACATCCCGACAGCTGATCGACGCAAGCCTTACCCAAGCCAAAACGTCCATAGAAAAAGCCGATCTTTACACGCTGCTGATTTATCAAAATACCGTTAAGGCGGAATACCAGAACGGCATAACTTCCGGACGCAAAGCCATGGAGATGCTGGGCTTTGATTTGCCGCAACAGGATATAACAAAGGCGCTGGAGGCCGAGCTTGCAGAAGCCAGAATTAATCTACGCGGGCGGGAGGTGGCGTCTTTGCTGGATGCGCCGGAAATGACTTCAGGGCTGTACAAGGCGGCAATGAAAGTACTGATGAACATGCAGCCGACCTGTTATATGGCCGATCCTGAGTTGTATAACCTGATTGCCGTAAGGATGGCGAACATTTCGCTGAAATACGGGCATGTCGCTGAATCGGCCAAGGCTTATGTCACCTACGCCAATATACTCAGTTCGGTGCTGGGCCAATACAGGCTGGGCTATGAATTCGGTAGTCTGGGCTTGAAATTAAGCGACAAGTACCATGATCCCATTCAAAAATGCCGGGGAATATTCATCACTATCGCCTTCCTTTTTCACTGGAACAAACCCTTTAAAGAGGCGGACAGCCTTTTTAATGACGGTTACCAAACCGGACTCGAATGCGGCGATTTTCAGTATGCAGGCTACATTCTGGGTTTTGGCTCCACCAATCTTTTCAACCAGGGTATCCGCTTGGATATCCTACAAGAAAAATTGGAGCGGTTTATGGATTTTGTCCAGAAAGCCAAACACCAGATGCCGATAGATGCCATTCAGAGCTACCTGGCGATTATCGCCAATTTGCGCGGCATGACCGCACACCGGAATTGCTTCGATAGCGATCATCTAAGCGAGACCGACTTCTTGTCCGGGTGTCGCTCCAGAAATGTCATTGTTGCCGCCTGTTATTTTTTAATAGCTAAGGCTCAAACGCTTTACCTGTATCAGCACTACGAACAAGCGCTTGCCTGCATCATGGCCGCGAAAAAAGATCTCTCTTTTATCAGCGGCACCAGCGCAATGGCGGAATACAATTTCTATCAGTCGCTTATTCTATTGGCGTTGTGCGATCAGGATGAGGCAGACAATACAGAGCGATTGGTTCAGGTCGAAAAGTTACAGTTACAGTTGCGGATATGGGCCGTGAACTGTGAACAAAACTTCCTGCATAAATACCTGCTCGTCGATGCAGAACTGGCCAGGGTCGAAGGCCGCGTTATTGACGCCATCAATGGCTATGACGACGCGATAGAGTCTGCCAGGATTAACGGCTTTATCCAAAACGAGGCCTTGGCTTTTGAGCTTGCCGCCAAATTTTGGCTATCCATAGGTAAAGTCGTATTTGCCAGACATTACCTGGAAAGCGCCCACCAAGGTTATCTCTATTGGGGAGCGTTGGCTAAAGCCAGGATGCTCGAAGAAACCTATTTGGAACTGAAGCCCCATCTATTAAAAGAGCACGGCAGGAACACTAAAGCAGATCTTTTTTCAATCGGCAAAAAATCGACAACCCGCTCCGATACCTCTGAAACTCTGGATATGGTGTCCCTGATGAAGGCGTCCAGCGCCATTTCAGGCGAGATGGTACTGGATACTTTGTTAGGCAAGGTTATGCGGATAGTGATCGAAAATGCAGGCGCGCAACGGGGACTATTCATGTTAAGGGAAGATAACCGCCTGATGATCGTAGCCGAGGCCTCTATCGATAACGATAAGCTGTATAAAATGCAGGCTATTCCGGTGGAGGAGGTTATGAATGCATCTTTGCCGATCATTCGCTATGTTGAAAGAACCCGGCAAAATCTGATGTTATCAGATGCCTGTAATGACGGGCCGTTTATCCATGACCCTTATGTGCTGGCACAAAGACCCAAGTCTATCTTGTGCATACCGGTGATGAATTCCGGCCAATTAATCGGCATACTCTATCTGGAAAACAATATCACAGTGGGTGTTTTTACCCGGCATCATCTGGAAATGCTAACCCTATTGTCATCGCAGGCGGCTATATCGATCAATAATGCACGGCTTTACGCCAACCTGGAAGCGACCACGCTAAAGCTGTCCGAGTCCCATGAAAAATTGGCGGAATACAATCAGATGTTGGAACAGACCGTTGAATTTCGCACTAGGCAGCTTCGCAGTCAAGGCGAACAGGTCATGCTGCTCAATGAGCTTAGCCGTCAGTTACAGGCGGCCGAGAATCTGAATGAGATGCACCGGCAGATAGATCAGGCTATGCCGAAAATATTCCGGAACACAGCAGGCAGCATCTACTTGCTGAAAGATGAACAGCTGGGTAAATGGGAGCACATTGCTTCATGGGGCGGTCTTTCTATCGATGCGGATGATGAATCAAATCCGGCGGAAAACCAAGGCCTAGCCAAAGATGAAAACATAACTGCCGCCTATAGTGTTCCGCTGGAAATCCAGAATCAGACTTTCGGCGTTTTGCGCTTGTCGTTAGATAATATACCGAAAGAAAGCTGGGATGAAGAGCTGCCTAATATGGTGTTGGAGCATATCAGTCTAGCGATGATGAACTTGCATTTACGCAACCAGCTTACTTATATGGCGCATCATGATCCGCTAACCGGCCTCGTCAACAGGCGGCACATGCTTAACTGGCTGAGCGATGAATTAAAACGCTGCAAAAGGTATCAACGTCAACTTTGCATCATTATGTTCGATGTCGATTACTTTAAGCATTTCAATGATGAATACGGCCATGCAGCGGGCGATGCCGTTCTTGTCGCGCTTGGGGCGTTGTTGCCGCAGATAGTGCGCGAGGTAGATCTGACGTGCCGGTATGGAGGCGAGGAATTTCTGCTGTTACTGCCGGAAACCGATTTAAACCAGGCCATGGTCGTGGCTGAAAATATCAGGGAACGCATTGCCGCCCTGAAGGTCAGCTGCGAAGGGGTAACGCTCCCGCAAGTCACCTGTTCGATGGGCGTGTCATGCTATCCGAATCATGCCTCCAAAGAAGATGAGTTGCTGAAAACCGCCGATGCAGCACTTTATAACGCTAAGCATGCGGGTCGGAATAGGGTGGTGGCCGCTGAAAAATAATTTCTCAGCAGCCGAATTCTTTTGACTGAGCTTGAGCAATAGTTGAGTAGGGCGCGCACGGCACGCCCTACTGAGTTACTATTTAGCGGAGGCGGGGCAAGGGTTCTGGCTGTTTGCATTGCACCAGGCCTGCGCCTCGTTCCAGCTCACTGCAGGCTGCCCCTTATCGTTCAGGCCGCCCATATCAATTTCGGCATTGATGCAAATCAAGGCCTGGTTGGTTGGACTGGGATTGGTAGTAAAACTGTTCAGACAGTTTGCCGCCACCGACACGGGGTCCCCGTCCGGCTTGCCTGCCATGGTAGTCGCAAAACACGAAGTCGCTAAATCCTGCTGCTCCATCGCAACAATACCTATGTTCTGGGGGAGGTTAACCGTACAGGTCTGGTACACGGCGGCGATCGGGTGGTTGGCGCCCAAATAAGGCGTTTGTTTGGCCGTGCCGCCCAGTTGCAGCGTCCCCGCCTCAAGCACATTAACGCTGGGCAGCTTGTATTCCTGCTTCAGAAACGAACGGGCCTCGCTGCCGAACGCAATGATCGGCCGGGTATTCGCGGCGGAAGGATTGGTAGGCGGATCGCTCAATAGATTCAGCATCGGGGAAATATAAAGCCCATGCTGATTCGAATCAAAATAGTTAATCGCCATATCGGTGGTCAGGCAGGAAGATTCGCCACTGCCGGGAGCCGCAATCGGGGTAATATCGACGATATTTTCGTACAAGCTGACATTGGCCGGGATGTTGCCGTTTACATCGGCAAACAAACGCCGCCATCTGGACAAGGTATTGTTATTCAGATAGTCATATTGTTGCATCGAAACATAGGGTGGATAGTGCAATAACATCACCATGTCTTGCGCTACCATAGGCAAACCTAAAGGCAGGTAAAACGCCCATGGAGCCGGGCAAGTTTTTGAGCTGGATGCTTGCGGCTTCCAGCAGTCGGTCGGATTCTGCTTGCAATCTGTTATCCCCTTTAACGCTTGACCCGCATAGGGTTGGCTGAGCCATTCCGGCTGTATGGTTGGATAATTTGCCGCCGCCGCATCCGCAGACTTAAAGCGGACCTTATAAAATTGCTGTTTATTTTTAGTTTGCAACGTTACCTTAACGGCACTGGCTTTAATGAGATCGTTTTTCAGTGATTGAGTCAGATAGCATTGAACGCTGTCTGTTGTCGTGATGGCGGATGCTCCGGCTTTGGGTTGGCAGCTAGCATCGCTGCTCGGTGTAATCGTCGGAAAAAGCGAATCGATATAACTTTTTTCTCCGATGTTATAACTGTAAGTCTTCATATGGCTTGATGCTTTAGCGAACGATGACTCCGGCGCGGCAACCAATGCCATTGTCGCAGCCACCGAAGCCGCAGCAACAAGCGTTGACGGCAGCCTCGATTTTGAATAATTGCGCATAACTTCTCTCTCTATTTAAGATTATTTTTTTTAGAATTTTATGATTTTGAACTTGAGCATTCGACATAGGCGAACAAAATCAGTATGGCATAGTTTGTTGGGGGCACAAAAAATATCTAACGTTGTAAATAATCCGACCAACATGCTCCGCGCCACGCTCCAAAAAGCTCCCGAAGTCTCAAGCTCTTTTCAAACACTGGGCTACCTTGCATTCCAGTATAATGCCCGTTTTCCCTGCTATTTCTTGAACTATGCCTAACAACGCGCCCTTTCAACGCGCCGCAGACGCACCGCCCTTGCCGACAGGCACGGTTAAATTTATTTTATATTGCCTAGCCGGTTTTCGGGGATGGCTTATTCTGGCGTTGATTCTGGAGACAGGACAGGCGGCCGGCGGTATTTTTGTGCCTTATGCAATCAAGGTTATTATGGACGGCGTAGCGCACTTGTCAGGTGAAGCGGTGCTGGACAGCTTACGCGGGCCGTTGTTGCTGTTGGCGGGTTTGAACATGGCTGAAATCATATTTAGCCGAGCCGGCGGCGCGATATTGATTACGATAGGGCCGCGCTTACGCCGGCATACTACCGAAGCTTTGTACGCCTATTTGCAATATCATGCCCCGCGTTACTTCGGCAGTCATTTTGCGGGCGCTTTAGCCCATCGCATCAGCGAAACGGCGATGAGCGTCAATTTCACGGTATGGTCGGTGTTATGCGACTTTTGGCCCATTCTGGTTAATTTCTCAGTTTCTATCGTTTTGTTATTCAACGTTCATCAAGGTTTAGGTCTGTTGGTCGCAGGTTGGGTGTTCGTATATGTGAGTCTTTCGTATTGGTTGGCAACACGTTGTCAACCTTATGCTAAGAGCTTAGCTGCGACCCGCAGTCAGGTGAACGGCAAGATTGTCGATGCGGTGACCCATATTTTGAATGCCAAATTGTTTGCACGGTTAAATTTTGAACGGGAGTTTCTGGGCGGTTTTTTAGAAACGGAAGTTCAGGCTGCACGTCGCACCTTTTGGTATATGGAACGGGTGCGCTGGTTCCAGTTTATCGCCGCCGCCGTACTTAAAGTAGGCACGGTTTATTATGCGCTAACCTTGTGGGACGCCGGTTTGATCGGTGTCGGCGATTTCACCATGAGCGTTGGGCTGGCTTTGCTGATTATCAACGATGCGCGCAATCTGACCCGCCGCTTTTTGGAGTTTTTCGAATATGTGGGCAATGTCGCCAACGGCGTTGAAACCATTGTTCAACCCCATGAGATAGTCGATGCACCGGATGCGTTGCCGCTAAAAATCAACCAAGGCCTTATTGAGTTTCGTAACGTGTGTTTCGGTTACGAGCCGAATCAACCTGTCTTCGAAGGCTTGAATGTTGTTATTGAACCGGGGCAGCGGGTCGGGTTGGTCGGTTTTTCCGGTTCCGGCAAATCGACTTTTGTCGGCCTGATGTTGCGTAACTTTCAGCCGCAAAGCGGCCAAATTCTGATCGACGGCATGGATATTCAGCGGGTCTTGCAAGATTCGCTGCATGAACAGGTGAGCCTGATCCCGCAAGACCCCAGCCTGTTTCATCGCAGTCTGAAAGAAAATATCGGTTACGGCCGCTTGGCTGCGGACGATGCAGCGATCCAAGCGGCGGCGCGTATGGCTCATGCCGATGAATTCATCAGGGTAATGCCTGAAGGTTATGATTCTTTGGTCGGCGAGCGCGGGGTGAAATTATCAGGCGGTCAGCGTCAGCGCATTGCGATTGCACGGGTGATGTTGAAAGACGCTCCTATCCTGATTTTGGATGAAGCCACGTCCAGCTTGGATTCGGTCACAGAGAAAACCATTCAGGAAAACCTGGATCGCGCGATGGGCCGCAAGACCGTCATTGCCATTGCGCACCGCCTGTCCACAATTGCGCATCTGGATCGGATTTTGGTGTTCGAGCAGGGGCGCATCGTCGAAGATGGCGGGCATGAGCAACTTTTGGCGCAGCAAGGCGTTTATTACCGCTTGTGGACGATGCAGGCGGGCGGCTTCTTGCCGGAACAGGCGGAAAGCGACAATTGCTGATGTCGTGTTGATTAACTATTAAGCGGGCTGGTTCAACATTTGCACACAGCAACAATCAGTGACTTAGCTCGTCCTTTAAATGAGCGGCTTATGGCTCGAAAATGAATTGTAAGTTGTTGATATTTTTTGTATTTATGGGTTTGTTGAGTTTTTGTACAATCTAACAAAACACTAATAAAAACCGCAGCTAAGCGATAAATCAAACAATCAATGCACAGGTTTATCCACAGATTTTGTGAATAACTTTTGGACGCATGTTAACACTCTGTTGTTAACAGAGAATGCTTTGATGCTAGTAAGGCCGATAGCTCTGAACAATTCAACGGCTTGAGCAGGTGCTGGTTGAATCCTGCCGATTCCGAACGTTCACGGTCGTTAGTCTGGCCGTAGCCGGTTAAGGCGATCAGGATCGCATCGCGGGTTTCCGGCAATGCGCGCAGTCGTTTGGCTACCTCATAACCGTCGAGATCGGGGAGACCAATATCGAGCAGTACGACTTGCGGCCGGAAAGATTGCGCCAGCTCTATTGCTTTCATGCCGCAAGCAGCTGTTTCGACCTCATGCCCTTCCATTTGCAATAGTATCGTTAAACTTTCGGCAGCATCGACATAGTCATCCACGACCAGGATGCGGAATTTTGGGGTTGGTAATGCTGGTTGGGTCAGCGAGGGCTTGGTTGAGGGGGATTCTTTCAGCGACAATGCCGGCAGCCGCACCGTAAATGTGCTGCCCTGACCGATACCCGCGCTCGCAGCAGTGACCGTGCCGCCATGTATTTCGACCAGCTGGCGCACCAGAGTTAGCCCAATGCCCAATCCGCCCTGAGAGTGGGCCAGGGAATGGTCCGCTTGAGTAAAGAGATCGAAGATCTGGGGAAGAATGTCGGCGGAGATGCCTATGCCGGTATCCCTGATCTCGATGGCGGCATTGGAACCTTCCCCCGTCACACTCAGCGTGATTTTACCTCCCTCACGGGTATATTTGGCGGCGTTGTTCAGCAAGTTAGACAATACTTGCGCCAACCGGACACGATCGCCTTCAATCCATTGCGGTGCCGGAGCCGATGAAATGATCAATTCCTGTCCACGCGACTCGATCAGAGGGCGGCTGGTTTCTACCGCATTATTCACAATGTCGGTAAGCTCGAAGCGTTCGATTTTTAGTCTGATTTTGCCTTGCATAATGCGAGCTACGTCCAGCAGGTCATCTAGTAGCCGTGCCATATGAGTCACCTGACGGTCGATCACATTGCAGCTCCATGTCAGTTTGGAATCAGTCGATTCCTGCATTTTTAGCAACTGCACGGCATTGCGGATGGGCGCCAGCGGATTGCGGAGTTCGTGGGCGAGCATTGCCAAAAACTCGTCTTTACGGCGGCTTGCTAAGTTCAGCGCTTCCTTGGCGCGTTTACGCTCGGTAACGTCGGTTGCCACTGCCAGTAGTTTGTTACACTGATTATGTTCGTCGAACAACGGAATTTTGACCGTACTGTACCAATGTATAGAGCCATCAGCATGCGTAACTTTTTCCTCCGGTATGAGTGTGGATTTGCCGGTGTTTACAACATTATGGTCGTCTTCATAGAAGTGAGCCACTTCGTCAGCGTTGGGGTTAAAGTCGTCGTCGGTCAACCCAATCAAGTTTTTAGTGCTTGTACCATAGCACTGGGCCAAGGCCTCATTCCCTAAAAGGAATCGACCTTCTCCGTCCTTGACAAAAATCAGACTGGGTGTCGTATCAATAACTTGTCTGAGGAAGGCTCGTTCATGTTGCAATGCTTCCTGGCTATTTTTGATGTCGGTAATATCTTCAGTCGTTCCGAAAGCACCGAGCAGAGATCCATGACTGTCAAATTCGAGCTCAGCCAGTTCGCGCACCCATTTGACCTTACCGCCAACTATAAGACGGTGCTCAATATCGTAGGGTTTGCCGCTAAGGGCATCTTTCCATGTTGCATCGACTAGCTCCCTGTCTGCCGGGTGGACAATATCAAGAAACGATTGATACGTTAAAGGTGTGCCTTTGGGAATACCAAAAATTTGAAAATTTTCATCAGACCATTCCAGTGTATTATTGTGGATATCCATACGCCAGCTGCCGATATGAGCGACTGTCTGGGCGCGGTTTA
>DATBQC010000777.1:0-1593 GCA_036561065.1 Methylobacter sp.
CAATTCATCTATCATTTTAAGTGCAGTGGAATATTTGTTTAACAATGCAGGATTTTAACAAAAAAATCAACATTGTCACTCTGGCAATAAGCGTTTTTATGCTACTCTATGCGTCATTTTTAACCGGAAAAAACAAATGCAAGTAACAGTCAAATGGGTCGATGGCGTGATGTTCGTCGGCGAAACCGGCAGCGGGCATGCTGTCGTCATGGACGGCCCGCCCGACCACGGTGGCCGTAATATAGGCATGCGCCCAATGGAAATGCTTCTGCTGGGAGTGGGCGGCTGTTCGTCCTTTGATGTAGTGCAGATTTTGCAGAAAGGTAGAAATGACATTGTTAAATGTGTGACCGAAGTTACCGCCGAACGGGTTGACGCCGTCCCCAGCGTGTTTAGCAAGATCCATCTGCATTTTATCGTCACCGGCCATGAATTAAAGGCGTCGGCAGTCGAAAGAGCGGTAAAACTATCCGCAGAGAAATATTGCTCTGCTTCCATCATGCTAAGTAAGGCAGTGGAAATTACCCATGATTTTGAAGTTATTGAGGTTTAACTACGTTGAATAAATTGCAATTACACGGCTTTAATAATTTAACAAAGTCGCTCAGTTTCAATATATATGATATTTGCTACGCTCCAGCTGAACAGCAGCAGGCTTATATCGAGTATATCGATGAAGCATATAATGCCGACAAACTGACCCAAATCCTTAAGGATGTCGCCGAAATCATCGGCGCGCAAGTCCTTAATATCGCCCGCCAGGACTATGAGCCGCAAGGTGCCAGCGTCACCATGCTGATCTCCGAGGGCGAAGCGCCGCCACCGCCGAGCATGAACAGCCAATCGCCCGGCCCTTTGCCGGAAACAGTGCTGGCGCATCTGGATAAAAGCCATATTACCGTGCACACTTATCCCGAAAGCCATCCCGATAACGGCATCAGTACCTTTCGTGCGGATATTGACGTTTCTACCTGCGGCCGGATTTCGCCGTTGAAAGCGCTCAATTACCTGATCCACAGCTTTGAATCCGATGTGGTAACCATGGACTATAAAGTGCGCGGCTTTACCCGTGATATTTCAGGCAAAAAGCATTATATCGACCATAAGATCACGTCTATTCAGGACTATATTGCCATCGATACGCAAGAAAGCTACCAGATGATCGATGTGAATGTGTATCAGGAAAATATTTTCCACACCAAAATGATGCTCAAGGAAACCGAGCTGGAAAACTATTTATTCGAGAAAGAATGCGACTTGTCTGACGATCAAAAAGCGGAAATAGAAAGTAAGCTACATAAGGAAGTGACCGAAATCTTTTATGGTCACAACTACCGTCAGCGTTATGAAGAAGTTAAAGCTTGATTGTTAAGCGAGCCTCAACTTAAAACATAGCACCACGAAGGACACGAAGAAAAAAACTCGTGTCCTTCGCAGTTTATTTATTAATCTGCTTAGCTTTTAATTGCCGGGCAATTAAAGTAACCGGATGTAGCACCTCCAGCACCACTCCCCGCTCTCTTAGCCCCGCCGATATATGCAAAGCACAGCCTATATTGGAGCTGACCAGATACTCAGGCTGGCCGTCCAAAG
>DATBQC010000778.1:0-7772 GCA_036561065.1 Methylobacter sp.
TGTTGAATATCTTGTAATTGTTGCTGGTGAGAAGCCACTTACGGTTCACATCGGGTACTCTACTACAGCTGCTACTTCAATACCCCCCAACAATCAAAACACTACTCCGCCCCCCGCCCTGCTTTTCAACCACCACCTTGGCCCCAATCCGCTCGACCAAAATAGGCACATGCGAAATCACGCCGACTTTTCTGCCCAAGGCTTGCAGGGTGTCCAAACTGGCGATGGCGATGTCCAGCGTTTCCGGGTCCAGGCTGCCGAAGCCTTCGTCGATAAACAGCGATTCAACCTGGGTTTTGTTGGATGATAACGACGCCAACCCCAAGGCCAGCGCCAATGACACCAGAAAGCTTTCGCCGCCGGACAGGCTGTGTACGCTGCGCACGTCGTCGGCCATGTCGCGGTCTATGATTTGCAGCTCCAGGTCGCTGCCCGGTACGCGTTGCAGGGCGTAGCGTTTGGCGAAGTCTTCAAGATGCTGGTTGCTGTGTGCCAGCAAAGCTTCCAGGGTCAGGCTTTGAGCAAACGTACGGAACTTTGCGCCGCTTTTCGAGCCAATTAATTCATTCAGGCTTTCCCATTGATCCCAGCGGTCTCGTTGGCTGTCCAGTTCCGTTTTCAACGCGCGCCCGGTTTCGATTTTTTTGTCGTCTTCCCGCAGCAGGATGACTTGCTCCTCTTTTTGGCTATGCACAAGTTGTCTTTGCTGCTGCAATTCGGCCGACAGTTTGTTGGCGCCTTCTTCTGGCTTGTCGACCGGATTGCCTTGGTGCTTAACGCAATCGTCAGCCTTAACTTTTAACAAGGCCGCAGACTCTTGCAGGGCGCGTTCCAGCGCCGCCATTTTGGTTTTCTGTTCAGCCAGCCAGCGCTCGTCTTTTTCCAGCAACCGGCTTAACTGCTCAAGATCGATAGCTTGCTTTTCCAGCGACTGGTTCAGCGCACTTAGGGCTTTTTCCAGGTTGCTGTAACGCCTGCCGGTCTCGGTTTGCCAATGCTGCTGATTTTGCTTATGGGTTGCCAGCTCTGTTTCCGCCTGACTGACCGTGTGGCCGGCCTGCTGGTGGGCGATTCTTGCAGCCTGTACATTTTGGTTGATTGTTTGCTCATAGCTGTCGGCAGTCACATTCGGCAACACCGCTTCGCGCTCGACTGACAGTTTTTGTTGCTCTGCTGTTTGAGTCGTTAGCTCGGCTTGTTTAATTTTGTATTGTTGCAGGGATTGTTTGACTAATTGCTCGGCAAGCTTTTCATCATGACTGATTTTTTCCAGGGCTTTGGCAGCAGTTTCAATTTGCTGCTCGGTACGTTGAAATTGCTGCGCCTTTGCCGCGCACTCTTGCCTAAACACTACTGTAGAAGCCTGCAAACGAGATTGCCAGTTGTCCAACTGCCGGAACGGTGTCGACAATAAATCGACAATCGCTTGCAGTTGCTTTTTCAGCTCCAAAATACCGGCGGTGACATGTTCCAGGTCGGCTTTGTTTCTGGCGTTTTGCTTATCCAGCTGGGTGTATTCGGCAGATAAATTTTCGTTATTCAGCTTCGCCGCATCGAATAAATCCTGCGCCGCTTTAAGCTGTCTTTGTAATTCGAGAGCCGCTTTTTCCTGTTGCTTGATTAGCGCCAACGCGGAACCTATCTGCTCGTCGTGGCTTTTAAGTGCAGGCAAAAGCTGCACATCAGTGACAGCAAAATCCGGTTTTTCATGCATCGCTAACGCGTCCCAATCACTGCCGCATTGAGCCAGTTTTGTCTGCGCCTCGGCCAACTTTTCGGCCAGTGCTGTTTTTTGCTCCCGGCTCTGGCTGATGCTTTTAGTGAGTTCGGCGATAGTTTTAATCAATATTTCATTTTGGCTTTCCAGCTCAGCGACCCGTGCTGATTGCGCTACGGCATGTTCATTGCCTACGCTGACATGATCTTTCCAGGGATGCTCAAGCGCTCCGCAAACCGGGCAAGGCTGATCGCCCTGCAATAAAGAGCGGAATTGTTCGGCGTTTTTATGCGTTGTCGCCTGTATCAGATCCAAGGCTTTTTTAGCCTCGATCAGTGCGGCACTGTTAGCCGCCTGCTGCTGATTTACCGTTTGCAGTTGCAGCGTATTGTCATTAATCGCCTGTTCGGCAGCCGCCAGTTTGTCCGCATCCTGCTTGATTACCTGTTGCAGCTCTTGTGCATTACTCGCCAGTTTCAGCGCCAAGGTGAGTTGTTCGCGCTTGACTTCAAGCTGGTCTTTTGAACGATGCAGGTCTTCAAGCGACTGGCGGCTGTCCTGTGTTTTCAGTTGGGCCAGCGCCTGTTGATGCTGTTCCAGTTTGTTGTGACTGTCGTCAATCGCCAGCTTTAGCTCTGCCAAGCTGAGTTCGCCCTTGGTGACCGCCTGCTTTAACTGCTCGGCATTATATTCGGCGTCTGTTTTGCGGGTGTTCAGCGTTTGATAGCGTTCCAGTTCGGCATCCCAGCGGCTCCATTCGGCGGCGATGGGTTTGATAGCCTGGTTTTGTTCCAGCCATACGTTAAGCTGTTGCAGCGCCGTGGTTTCTTCCGCTTGACGACTTAACAGGGCTTGATGTTCTTTTTCGGCGCTGTCCAACGCTGCAAACAACCGGTTTTCTTCACCCGCCAAAGTGCTGACAGTTTGCCGGATAACATCAATCCGGGTGTCCAAGGCACGTGCTTTGATTAACACCGGTTGCGCCTGTTGATGTTGCTGTTCGGCTCCGGTTAATGCAACGGCCAGGGTATTGAGCTGTTCTTTTGCCGTATGCAGCTTTGTTTCAGCGGCTAGCTGCTGATCGCTGCTGTCTTTGAGCTTTTGTTGGGCATCCAGATGTTCGGCGTTTGCCGTTTGGTACTGAGCTAACAGCGGCCTTAAAGGCTGAACTGCTTCGACTTTTTGCATTAACTGCCACTCGACTTCGGCTGCATCCCACGCAAATTGGCTGCCTGCCAAGTGGTCACGGGCCACCCGTTCGGCTTCTTGCAGCTTTTTCAGTTCGGCATACCAGTCGATGATTTTCTGGTTGCTTGCGATTTGCTTATCCAGATCGGCCAACTGGGCTATGAATTGATCTCGCTGTTGTTCCAGCAGTTGTCGGGCTTCTTCATCCAGCGGAATTTGATCCTGCATTCGGCTTGCAATCAGGGTTAGCGCGTCTTTTTCCTGTCTGGCCCGCTCGAATGCGGCGATAGACAGCTCGGAATACAGTTCGGTGCCGGTGATGCGCTCCAGCAAACTGGAACGCTCGTCTTTTTTGGCTTTCAAGAACGCGGCAAAATCGCCCTGAGCCAATAACACCGAGCGGCGGAACTGGTCGAAGTTGAGATCGATCAGTTCGCAGATCTTCTCCAGCGTGTTTTTCTTGCCTTGACCGATGCGCTGGCCATCGTCAATCTTGCTTAAGGTGACTTCCTGCGCCTGTAAGCGGCCGTCCGCTTTGCCTCGGGCTTTGCTGACTTCCCAGCGCGCTCGGTAGTGGTTCTTGTCCTTGCCGATAAAATCCACTTCGGCATAAGCGTTGCTGGTGCCCCGGCGCAGAATCGAACGCACGTCGTTGCTGGTCACGCGCAGATTTTCATCTTCGTCTTTATGGCCGACCGCAAAACCGTGGCCGTCCGGCAGGCGCGGAATTTTATCGTAAAGCGCCAGACACAAGGCATCCAGTATCGTGCTTTTACCGGCTCCGGTTTGTCCGGTAATGGCGAATAATCCGGCCTGCTCCAAGGGACCTGCATTCAGCAAAATCTCAAACGGCTCGGCCAGACTGGCCAGGTTTTTTCCGCGTATCGCTAGAATGCGCATTATTCCGTTCCTTGCAGGCTTTCAACCAACTCGTTAAACAATGCATTCATGGCTTCGGGCGCGTCCTTGTCATATTTGTTTTGATAGCAGCGCTGGAAAACATCCAGCGGTTGCAGTTCTTCCAGGCGTTCTTCGATTTTTAAATCGGCCAGACTTTTTTCGCTGCCGCTGTAAGCCGTGGATATTTTCAATAAGCGCACCGGCAGTTTGGCGATGACTTCTTCAATCTGCTGACGCAATCCAGGCTCCGGCTTTTCCAGCCTGATTCGTAATTCAAGCAACGGTCTTTGTTCGATCGGCAGATCGTTCAAGCTCAGTTTTTCCAAGTGTCCGATCACATCGGACAATACGGCAAAATCTTTGCCGTTGGGGATTCTTAGCAATTGAACACTGCGGGGGATTTTAACGGCGACGGTTTCAACCGGCTGACCTGCCCGAACATCGACTTGGATAACCCGATGTGAATAATCTGTCTCGTCAAACGACAACGGAATCGGCGAGCCGCTGTAACGAATATGCTCGTTCGCACCAACCCGTTGCGCCAGATGTAAATGGCCTAATGCCACATAAGCAATATCGTCGGGAAATAATTCGACCGGCAGCGCGTGTTGGTTGCCGCCCAGAATTTTGCGCTCGCTTAATTCGGACACCACGCCATTGACCATATAACAATGCCCGGTCAGGATCAGGCTTTCGGCATTGCTCGCCTTTTGTTGCAGCTGCGAAAACAATTCGGCATAAAGCGTTTTCATGCCGGAGATTAGCGGGTCGCTATCTTGCTCGTCCGATTCAGTACCGCTTGCGACATCCCTGCCAATCGCTGGCAAATCGGCATTGCGCAAAAACGGCATGGCCCCGCACCAGGCTTTAATCTCGCCCGCCGCATTGGTCAGCGGCACCAACAGATGATCCCAATCGATGTTGCCCTGAGCGTCGCGCGACAAACCGCCGACCACGGCAACGCCCAGCGCATTGAGAATCGGGGATGGCGCATCCAGCCGTGAAGCGGAATCGTGATTGCCGCCGATTAACACAATATCCAGATTCGGCAGCCTGGTTCTGGCTTTGACCAAAAACTCATAAAGCTGGGACTGCGCAGCAGAAGATGGATTTGCCGAATCGAAAATATCGCCGGCGACAATCAACGCGTCGGCCTGTTTGTTGTGCAATTCATCCAGCAGCCAGTCCAGAAACTGCTGATGCTCCAGTTGCCGCGAAACGCCATGCAGATGATGCCCCAGATGCCAGTCTGCGGTGTGAAATACTCTTAACATTAGTTTCCTGTTTTAAAGGGGATTGATGGTAAGCAATATATCGCGGATTCAGCTGTTTGTATAAAACGTTGAGATAATTTAACAACTGCGACGCAAAGCCAATTGTCAGTTCGAAGTTGATATAACTTTGCTACCCAAATATGTTTGTTGCGGCTTCCGTCCACAAACTTGCGCGGCACAAATCCAGGTTTTTTTGGTAAGGAGTCAGATCGGGTGGATGCATGGGCAGGTTATGATGTTTCTACTGCCCGGCGATCGTTGGAGATTATTTTATCGTGAAACAAACCATGTAAGCGGGCTACGGCTGCATGCAACTGCCGAGAGTACGTAGCCCGAAACCGAGTTATTGCTCAATCATTTGCTGATAAGCTTCCGCATCCATTAATGTTTCCAGTTCGGCCAAGTCATCAGCCTTGATACAAAAAAGCCATGTTCCATAAGCGTCATCATTGACCTGTTCAGGTTCATCCACCACGGCTTCGTTAATACCGACCACCTCGCCGCTAACCGGGCTAAACAAATCGGATGCGGTTTTAACCGATTCGACGACGGCGCATTGCTCTTGCGCTTTGACTTTGCGCCCCAGCTCCGGCAGCTCAATGAAAACCAAATCGCCCAATTCTTCCTGGGCAAAATCGGTAATGCCGACCCGAACGATGTTGCCCTCTTCCACTTTGGCCCATTCGTGGGATTTTGCGTACTTCAAGTTAGCCGGTAGGTCGCTCATAATTATCTCTCAATAGTCTTGGTTACTTTATTTCCAAAGGATAACGTGCAATTTTTTAAAAACAACAAAAAAATGCATTTAAGAAGGGAAATCTTATAACATGAACACATCCATACACTCCTTTACTGTCCACATGAACGCTTTTTTAATAGCCTGTCTTTTTATACTCAGCGTTAGCTTAAGTTTCGCCGACGATGACGATAAGCCGGTTGCCAAACCGTCGGAATCCGCTAGACCGGGGACTGTTTTCCTGTCGGCCAAATCCCAATCTTTATCGGGCTTGCAGACGGTAACGCTAGCTCCTGCCAGCCATCATGCCGAATTTACGGCTTACGGCAAAGCGGTCAACATACAACCCTTGATCGAGTTACGGCATCGGTATTTGCTTACCTTAACCGAGCGCGGCGGCGCGGCGGCAAGGTTTAAGCAGGCCGAGCAGAACATCCAGCGCCAGCAAGACTTGTATCATGAAGGCGCGACATCTAAACGCAACCTGCAAGTCCAGCAAGCCCAATGGCAAACCGATAAAGCCCAGGTCGATGCCAGCAGCGTTCAAGGCAAGGCTATCGCCGCCGAAGTCCGGCTCAACTGGGGCGAAAAACTTGCCGAATGGGCGCTATCCACGGATTCCGACAAACTGAGCACCTTTTTATCAGGCAAAAAAACGCTGCTGCAAATTACCTTACCTGTTAACAAACAGCTGGCGAGCGATATTTCGAACATTGATATTGAAGCGTCTGGCAACCGCAGTGCAGCCAACAAAGCCGAGCTGATTTCACTGGCTCCGCAAACCGATACCACCGCGCAAGGCGAAAGCTATTTTTTCCAGACCGACGGTAACCGGATCAGAGTCGGCATGCGCGTTGCGGCCTGGATACCCGAGCAAGGCGAAAACCAGTCCGGCGTTGTTATTCCGAAGTCCGCTTTGGTCTGGCACCTGGATCAAGCCTTTGTTTACATTAAAACCGCTGAAGAACAATTCAGCCGCCGCACGATAGACCAATATTCGGCCACAACCGGCGGCTATTTTGTCGGCAACGGCATCAAGGCAGGCGAGCAACTGGTTGTTACCGGAGGGCAAATGCTGCTGTCGGAAGAATTCAGGGGACAGATTCCTAATGAGGATGACTAACTGGCTGGCGGGCAAGACAAGTGTGAGAAACCAAACTCTATTTTAAAATATAGGCTGTTTGAAAATGGGCGGCTTTCGACCCAGGCTGTGTAAAAACGCAAAATCAAGTAAAATATGCCTACCAAAATTATTGGGAAGGCCAGATGAAACGGTTCATTCAAAGTGCAGATCGCAGCCAAGGCACATTATTTCCAGAACACCTGGAAGACTATGTTGCAGAAAACAATCCGGTTCGAGTGATAGAAGTTTTTGTCGAGCAACTCGATTTAAATCAAATGGGTTTCAAAGGCGTTAAGCCATTGGCAACAGGACGTCCAGCTTACCATCCCGGCGTTCTTCTCAAACTTTACATCTATGGTTACCTAAACCGTATTCAATCCAGTCGTCGCTTAGAACGGGAAACTCAACGAAATTTAGAACTCTTCTGGCTAACCGGACGGCTCATGCCTGATTTCAAGACGATTGCCAACTTCCGCAAGGACAATGGTCCTGCCATCCGCAAAGTATGCAGTCAATTCGTCCTCTTATGCCGACAACTGAATTTATTGGTTGAGGCAACAGTCGCGATTGACGGCAGTAAATTCAAAGCCGTTAACAACCGTGATAAAAACTACACCACAAATAAGATTGAACGGCGTAAAGAACAGATTGAAGCCAGTATTGAACGCTACCTTGCAGCCCTTGAGACAGCCGATCGCCAAGAGCCTGCAGATTTCATGGAGGCCAAAGTCCAGCGTTTGAAGGAAAAGCTCGATAAGTTAAAAGAACAAATGGCAAGACTCAACAGCGTCGAAGCCGAATTGAAAAAAACACCCGACCAACAAATTTCCCTCA
>DATBQC010000779.1:0-2322 GCA_036561065.1 Methylobacter sp.
CCGATGACGGCAGAAGAGTGGCTTTTCCTGCAGGCAGAATTCAATCCTTTTTGACCAAGCAAGGCATTACTGGTTATTTTGAAATGGAATTAACGCCCGAACATAAATTTGTCAGTATCAAAAAACTCAAATAAAACATCAAGGTTATCTGCCTTTCAGATACCGATAAGTTCTTATCACTCTAACTAATTGAAGGTGTGCAATTGAAAACAGACGTTCTGGTGCTGGGCGGCGGCCCTGGAGGTTACACGGCGGCGTTTCGTGCGGCCGATTTAGGAAAACAAGTCACGTTGGTTGAACGTTATCCGGTGTTGGGCGGAGTTTGCTTGAATGTCGGCTGCATTCCGTCAAAAGCCTTGTTGCATGCGGCCGCAGTGCTCAATGAAGCCAAAGAAATCAATCCTGCCGGGATCAGTTTTGCCGAACCCAATATTGACTTGGAAAAACTGCGCGACTGGAAAAACAACATCAGCTCCCAGTTAACTACGGGCTTGGCGGCGTTAGCAAAACAGCGCAATGTAACGGTTGTAAAAGGCGTTGGGCGTTTTGTTTCCGACACGCAAGTACTGGTTGAAGACGGCGACGATACCCAGGCCATTGAGTTTAAACAGGCTATTATCGCGGTCGGCTCCCAGCCGGTAAAAATACCGTCGTTTCCGAATGACGATCCCCGATTGATGGATTCCACCGATGCGCTGAACCTTGAAAGCATCCCAAAAAAATTACTGATTATCGGCGGCGGCATCATCGGCCTTGAAATGGCGACCGTTTATAACGCGCTGGGCAGCAAGATCACCGTGGTTGAAATGCAGGATCAGATCATCCCCGGTTGTGACAAGGATCTGGTTCGACCGTTAATGCAGCGGATCAAAAAGCAATACGACAATATTTTCCTGGAAACCCAAGTTACAAATATTGACTCATTACCGGAAGGTTTGAAAGTCAGCTTTCAGGGTAAAGACACGCCTGAAACCGATGTATTCGACAAAGTGCTGGTCGCAGTAGGTAGACGGCCCAACGGCCATTCGATTGATGCAGACAAAGCCGGGGTTAATGTCGATGAACGCGGATTTATCAGCGTCGACAAACAACAGCGCAGCAATGTGAAACATATCTTTGCGATCGGCGATGTAGTGGGCAACCCGATGCTGGCGCACAAAGCGTCGCACGAAGGTAAAATAGCGGCCGAAGCAATCGCCGGCAAAACGACCGAGTGGCGGGCCTTGACCATTCCTTCCGTCGCTTATACCGATCCTGAAATAGCCTGGATGGGCCTGACTGAAAATGGCGCCAAAGATCAAGGCATCGCTTACGAAAAAGCCGCTTTTCCTTGGGCGGCAAGCGGCCGCTCATTGAGCATCGGTCGGAAGGAAGGCGTGACCAAATTACTTAGTGACAAACAAACAGGCCGTATTCTCGGCGCAGGCATCGTCGGCACCAATGCAGGGGAATTGATTGCAGAAGCCGTCTTGGCTTTGGAGATGGGTGCAAGCGTTGAAGATTTAGCATTAACGGTACACGCGCACCCAACGCTGGCCGAAACCTTGGGCTTTTCGGCTGAAATGATCGAAGGCACTATTACTGATTTATTGATTAAGAAAAGATGAAAGAACAAATATTGAACAAAAGCTTTATGACCAATTTTTTATCGGTTGCCGTCATTGGTGTCGGCTATGTTAGCCCTGTGCAACCGGAGTTAATCAAATCTATCGGCTTTTTTGCCCTGTCAGGGGCTATCACCAATTGGCTCGCCATTTACATGCTGTTTGAGAAGGTGCCTTATTTATACGGTTCAGGCGTTATACCGGCCCGGTTTGAAGAGTTTAAACTATCGATCAAACAACTGATGATGGTGCAGTTTTTTACCGCAAATAACATCGAACAGTTTATTGAAAACGAGGAACAGCAAGGCAAAAACCTACTGAATCTGGAGCCTTTGCTGAATGCGGTCGATTATGACAAGGTATACGAAGGGCTGGTGTCGTCGATTATGGGCTCGTCTTTTGGCGGCATGTTAATGATGATGGGTGGCGAAGAAGCCCTGGTGCCGTTAAAAGAACCGTTTACCGAAAAAATGAAAGTAACCCTAACTGAAATGGTCGAGTCCGAGCGGTTTAAAGCGGCCTTAAAGCAGGGCCTGGATGCGCACAAAATCGGCGGCGATATTGTCGGTAAAATCGAATCGGTGATCGATAAACGTTTGAGTGAATTAACCCCGCAACTGGTTAAAGAAATGGTTCAGGCCATCATCCGTCAACATCTGGGCTGGTTGGTGGTTTGGGGCGGTATATTCGGCGGTTTGATGGGCGCATTATTCGTTTT
>DATBQC010000780.1:0-1627 GCA_036561065.1 Methylobacter sp.
AAGCGCAATTTGATAACCCCGGCGCCGATAATTATCCAAACCGGTAACCAGTTCCTGATAATGTCGGGCATATTGGCTGTTTACGGGCATAACAATGACGACGTTTTTGGTTTCCAAGCCGCATTGTCTGATCACTTCTTCAAAATAAGCGCCATGATCCTGTTTGATGCCCAGTATATGCCGCGGGTCGACTTCCACGAACAGTGCGCCCTGCAAATGGGTTAAAGGCAGGTAATTGAGCATATGGACGGTGCGGGATAGGCGATCAAAATTGATGATGGATTCAAAATCGCTGGCTTGATGCGGCTGGTTAGTCAGCAGGTTTTCAATTTCGTCTGAATACAGGTGCTGAACTTCATGCGTGGAAACCTTAAGCTTTCCGGCATGACCGATGATCTCGGAGGGTTTTAGGGCTTGGCGTATCGGTGAAAAAACGCTACCGATTTTAATCGGGCCAAACAGGGCGCTTATTTTCCCTTCTTCTAAAATAAAAGGACGAAAGCTTGAGCGATGCTCCTGTCCGAATCGGTCATTGAAATAGCCAACTAAATTTTGTAATGGCATTTGTTATTCCTCAGGTCTGATAAAAAATTGTGCTGATCGGCGGATTCCGCCCTGTATCGCAATGGGTTCAAATCGTAAAAATCCGTACCTTTCCCAATTAAAAAAAAGCGGGTCGAAACCCGCCCAAAAACACAATCCTTGTATAGAGAGGAGGTACTTACCAAAAGTGACATCAAAAACACGTTACAAATAACGCCTTGCTTTTTTACGGCGGTTTGTTGCGGTTGGGGATAGCTTAGGAGGGTTATTGCTTTTAATAAAGCGATATTATTAGAACTAAATATCTATTAAATAGATATTAAGGGTATAACTGGCTATGCGCTTATTGCTCAACGATGCAGGCAGAAACCAAAGCCATGAAACGCTGGAAGTTCAGTTCTTGCATGGGCTTGACAAATGGCTATCCGTACTCCGTTCGTGGAGCACGGATAGAAACGCGCTTATATCATCGTTTTAGACCGGATACCAAGCCGATTGCATGCCGTTATTTGTCGGTCTGGTGATAAATCAGCGGGGACAGGCTAGCGCGGTCCCGCGTTAAAGTGCCGTCAGGATTTTTGCTAAGAGTTGTCGGAGCCAGGTGGGTAGAGCTGGGTTCGAAACACGTGACGGTGAAATCCACCGAACTTAACGACCGGTTTTTTTCGGCTTGAGCCGTACCCTCGCCGATTGCCCTACCTCCATTACAAAGTGTGAAGTATGTGTCAAAAAGGCGCAGTTTGGCGGTTCCATCAGCATTGTCCGTAATCGAAAGTATCTGGTGAGATCCGTCATCGGGATCAACCGCCTCCCATAAGCCAACGAACTGGTTGATCTTTCCTGAATCTGCTCGTCCGGCTATGGGGGCCGCAAGAGCAAACAACGTTACTGTCATGATGAGCAGGTTTTTCATAGGTCGTTCTCCTCTAAATTGAGAGTGACGAGCGCTTGGCGCTCGTAATATCAAAAACACAAAGACCGGATCATGCCGCGTGACGCAAGAAAATGCGGTTAAGTGACTGGAAAGCGATTACTCTAATCTTGCTTCTGATTCGATTATTAAGACAAAAGAGAGATATCTTAT
>DATBQC010000781.1:0-7440 GCA_036561065.1 Methylobacter sp.
CAATTGGCGTGGGCGAAGTGGTGCGACGGACCGAACTGAACATGAATCTGGTAGAGTGCTTCGATGCCCCGACCAATCAGTGCCGTCTGATCCGCAACTGCTTCCTCAAGGCCACTTTATATGAAGCGCAGCGTGCATTTATGACTGTGCTGGACAAATACACGTTAGCCGATGCGGCCGGTTTCGGCCCCAACACCGACCTGTCAGCATTGTCTAGAGATAAACCGCAAAACTTCTGACGCAGAAACGGATTCCAGCAAACTCATTCCGCGCTTTGTGGCATCGCCTCAATAGCCCGAGAACTCTTCGGTGCGAATATCGTCGTCATCGACGCCGACCTCTTTCAGCATTTCCCGCAAGGTCGCAACCATCGTCGGGGGGCCGGCGATATAATAAACAGGACTATTGATTTGTCCTATGGCCTTGCTCAACAGCTCGGCGCAGATATGGCCGGTTTCGCCCGCCCATGCCTGCTTGGAATTCTGCATCGCGGTCATGGTGCCGATCAAGCGGTAATTGGGATTCGTTTCCTCCAAGCGCTGAAGATCGTCCAGAAACGCCGCGTCTTCCGGCCTTCTGTTGGAATAAAAAAGAAACAATCGGTGCGGCAACTGCTCATGAGTCGCCTGCCGAAGCATGCTGACGAACGGCGTAATGCCTATCCCTCCGGCAAGAAAAACCGCGGTTTTTTCGGGACTATCTGGCAATCCGAACGAACCGAACGGCCCGGCCAGCTTGACGGTACTACCCGGCAGCAATCGGCTCAACTCACGCTTGAAGGCGGTATCACGCAGCCGTGTCGCCACCACCAACTCATCTTCGAAGGGAGCGCTGACGATCGAGAACGCTCGCGTATTGCCTTCGGCATCGGTTTCACTTGGAGCAATCAGCGTAATGCCAACGGCTTGACCGGCCTTAAATTTGAAATCGGCGGGTCGCTCAAAATGGAACGCCATGGTGCCTTCGGCGACGAGTTCGTGATGCTTTAGCTTAATTTTGTAACGAGCCATAACTTTATCCTTATAAAATCCACGCGTTTTTTGAAAAAGTCCTGTTTCTCCGCGGCAATCAATTTTCCGAGTACCGCCTCTTATACTCTTTCACAAAAACGTCTCCAAATATTCTTTCAGAACAGCAGCATTATTGAGACTGGTTTCCTTTGAGCTAAACAGCAGGGTGGAATTGCCATGGCCAATCTTGGCGATAAGTTCCTGTACCGGACCAGAATTGCTCTGCAATTCGGCAAGGTATTTACGCTGAAATTCAGGCCATTTCTCCTGCTCATGCCGATACCAACGCCGAAGCTCATTTGAGGGAGCCACACCCTTGGCCCAAAAATCGATCTTGGCCTCAGCCTTTGAGAGGCCGCGCGGCCATAGACGATCAACCAGGATGCGGGTACCGTCAGTATCCGCAGGCGACTCATAAACCCGTTTAAGTTGGAGTCTCATCATTGCTTCCCCTATTCGAATAGCGGCTGTCAATTGAAAAACACACAAACTTTGAGGCAAACCTGAATCACGCGGCAAAATTCCTCAAACCATGGATTTCGTCGAATCCAGAGGTTGTTTCTTGAGCTGGATTCAGGGAAAGGAAGCGCCGAACAAATCATTTTCGTTGATGACTTACAGGTCAGCCACAAACAGAATCAACATGTTACCATTCATCCTGAGCCTGCCGAAAGATTTAATCAGCGCATCTCCAGACACGTGATGTTTAAGGTTCCCAGCCCATTTAGGCAGGCAAGAACCTTTCACTCAGCACCTGATTATCCGGCACGCCTTTGGCCCGCGCGGCCGCCTCCGCGGCATCGATCAGTGCAGGCGGCCCGCACAGGTAGATGTCAGGCAACACAGTCGCATCGGCTAAATCTTGCGCCAAGGCATCAACCGGCGTACCGATAAAACCCTGCCAGTTATCTTCCGGTTTCCAGACGCAGTAAATCACCTGTAGCTGCGGCAGTTCCGCTTGCAGCACTTGCAACTCGGCTTGGCAAAACAATTCTTCGGCCCGATTTGCGCCGAAATACAGTCGTGCCGGATGCGGCTCCTGAAACTCGGCCATACGCCTTAACATCGACAGCATTGGCGCCAGACCGGTTCCGCCAGCTACAAACCATCGCGGTCTCAAGCCGCTTTCATATAGGCCGAAAGCGCCTTTGGGTCCGTGAACGATCAACGTTTGCCCGACAGCAGCCTGCTCCCGTAGCCAAGTGGAAAAAAGCCCGCCGGGTTGCAGGCGGATTAAAAACTCCAACCGACCGTCCCAGTTGCCTACATTGGCAAGCGAATAGGCGCGCTTGATGTCCTGTCCCGGCACCTCCAGTTCCATGAACTGGCCGGGCTCGAATTCGGCTACGCTGCCGCTATCTTCATTCGGTGCAAGGCGCAGTTCCAAACGCAGGGTATTTTCACCCACGGAATCGATGGCGATAATTTCGGCGTTTCTAACCTTGATTTCGCCTATCAGGATACGGTCATGATCAAACGGTAGATCAATTCGCAAATCGCTGTGCGGAAATGTGCAACACAGCAGGGTGCCGCCCGTTGCTTCATCGTCTACGGGCAGCGCGGCGAGGTTGTGTTTGCCCAAGGTAAAGTCGCCGTGGGTGACGTCGGCATAGCAGGTGCCGCAGTTGCCCTGTCCGCATTGGGCGGGCAATACGATACGAGCGCTGGTGGCGGCTTCCAGCAGATTCTGGTCATCGGCGCATTCGAAACGGAGCTGGTGTCCGTCGCGGGTAGTGAGTTCAATGGCGTGAGTATTCATGTCTTGTTTGTACTCCAAAAAAACGCCGCCGGAAAGACTGTAAACATTCGAGCTTTCTTTGAAAAAGGGGGGGATTTCAAAGAGAACACCAAATAATTCGTTTCCGGCAGCGAGGGAGAGGATAAGGTTATGCGGCTTTACGCGTTAACGATGCTTCGATGTCGGCCTGCGCCGTAGTAATGGGCAGTAACCCAAACTTATCGACCAGTACCTGTACCAAATTTGGCGTCAGGAAGGCAGGCAGTGTGGGGCCAAGGCGAATGTTGCGAATGCCCAACGCCAGCAAGGTCAGCAGTACGGCGGCGGCTTTCTGCTCGAACCATGACACGACCAGAGACAAGGGCAGATCGTTGACGCCGCATTCAAAAGCGCCGGCCAGCGCGGTGGCAATTTTGATCGCCGAATAGCTGTCGTTGCATTGGCCTAAATCCAGCAGGCGCGGAATGCCGCCGATGTCGCCGAAGTCATGCTGGTTAAAGCGGTATTTGGCGCAGCCCAAGGTCATCACTACGGTGTCTTGTGGAGCCTGTTCGGCGAACTCGGTGTAGTAGTTGCGGCCAGGTGCAGCTCCGTCACAGCCGCCGACCAGGAAGAAGTGCTTGATAGCGCCGGACTTGACTGCGTCGATCACTTTATCGGCTACACCCAACACCGCATCGCGACCGAAACCGACGGTAACGGATTTTTCGCTGACATCATCTTGAAAACCGGGCAATGCATTGGCGGCCTGGATTAACGGCGCGAAATTCTTGTCGCTGATATGGCGTACGCCGGGCCAGCCTACAGGGCCTGCGGTAAAAATGCGCTGACGGTATTGGGCTTGCGGCTCGATGATGCAGTTGGATGTCATCAAAATACTACCCGGAAACTCGGCAAACTCTTTTTGTTGATCCTGCCAAGCGCCGCCATAATTACCGACCAGATGCGGATAAGCCTTGAGTTTCGGGTAAGCATGGGCGGGCAGCATTTCGCCGTGCGTGTAGATATTGATGCCTGTGTCTTTGGTTTGCTCCAGCAAAGCGGCCAGGTCGCCCAGATCGTGACCGGATACCAGAATAGCTTTGCCTTTGATCGGTGTGATGCGCACTTGAGTCGGCTGTTGTGCGCCGAACGTGCCGGTATTCGCCTCGTCCAATAATGCCATGACTTCAAGATTTAACGTACCCAGCGCCATAGACTGCCCCAGCAAGGCTTCGACATCGGTGGGATCTGTTGCAAGAAAATCCAATGCTTCTTCGATTCCGGCGTAAACCGTATCGCTTTCCTTGCCCAGCACATAGGCATGGTGAGCATAGGCGCAAACGCCTTTGAGACCGTAAAGCACCAGTGAACGCAGGCCGATAATATCCGCGCCGACTTGATCGAGTCCGGCATTGATACCCACGTCGGCTGCCTGTTTGAGCATCCCGTCCATGTCCGCAGCGGGCTGCCAGGCAGCAGCGCCGGAGAGTTCTTCAGGCGTTTTGCCTGCCGCATGCGCAGCCGCAATGTAGCTAGCCTTGACTCTATCCCGTATCTGGGCCGCTTCCTGGATCATGGTAACGAAGCGGGTGGCATTGAAGTTCACGTTGGTCAAGGTGGTGAACATCGCGTACAGCATAAAGTCATCGGCGGCATTATCAGCCGCATTCAGGGCACGAGCGCGTTTAGCGTATTGGGCGATGCCCTTGACGCCGTGAACCAGTAAATCCTGTAAATCGGAAGTCGTGGCGTCTTTTCCGCACATGCCTTTGGCAGAAGCACAACCGCTGTCGGCATTGGAGCGGTCGGTTTGTTCGCATTGGTAACAAAACATCAGGTACTCTCCTCGAGATTGAATAACATTAAAAGGTCGGACACGTTAATTCTGAATACACAGCAGCTGACGTTTTTATAAGTGTCACAAGACTTGTAGGCAGTCACTGCGTTTTCCAGTTTGATTGGGACTTCCCCAATCCCTAAGTATTTGCACTTACCATGCCAAGCAAAAAACCTTGTGTTTACAGGCATTGCCAAGGTATCGTTGTGCTATTAACATCACATTTAAGTTGTTTAATTGACATCGGCGTTATCACTATGACGACAAATTTATTCCTTACCTCGCTAATTTCCATTGTTGCCGACCTGTCCACCAACATGTCGGCAGAACAACGCTACCAACGCTTGTTGGAGCACTTGTGCCGGATTTTTCCTTGCGACGCATCCGCGTTGCTCAAGTTTGAAAACCCCTGCCTGATACCGCTGGCGGTTAACGGCTTATCGGAAGATACCCTGGGACGGCGTTTTGTCATCAGCGAACACCCGCGTTTGGCGCAGATTTTGGCCTCCGAGCAATCGGTACGCTTTGCCGCCGATTCCGGCCTGCCCGATCCCTACGATGGACTCATTGAAACGGATAACGATCAGCTGCTGGTTCATGATTGCATGGGAGTTACGCTGTTTATCGATGGGGAGCCCTGGGGCGTTTTAACGCTGGACGCGCTGGCTCCCGGCACTTTTGACCATATCGACCCGATGCAGCTCAACACCTTTATCAGCCTGACTGCCGCGACGGTCAAGGCGGCGGGACTGATTACGTCCTTGGAACAGCGTGTGCGCTATGTGACCCAAACCTTGTTCAAGGAAAATCCCGACCATGACATGATCGGCGACAGCGAATGTGTGCGGAAATTACGCAACGAAATTTCTATCGTTGCGCCCTCAGAACTGGCCGTTTTGATTTTGGGCGAAACGGGGGTTGGTAAGGAACTGGTTGCCCGGCGCATTCATCTGGAATCGACTCGCGCCGACCAAGTCATGGTCTATGTCAATTGCGCGGCATTGCCCGAGAGCATTGCCGAAAGCGAATTATTCGGCCACACCAAAGGCGCGTTTTCCGGCGCCGTTAGCGATCGGACCGGCAAATTTGAGCTGGCTGACGGCGGCACAATTTTTCTGGATGAAATCGGCGAGCTGCCGCTTTCGATTCAGGCCAAATTATTGCGCACCCTGCAAAACGGCGAGATCCAGCGCGTCGGCAGCGATAAGCAAATCAAGGTTAATGTGCGAGTCATTGCCGCTACCAACCGCAATCTGCAACAGGAAGTCGCGGCGGGTCAGTTTCGCCCGGATCTATACCATCGTCTGGCCGTTTATCCGATGCACGTCCCCGCGTTGCGTGAACGGGGCAAAGACGTTTTATTGCTGGCTGGCGCTTTTCTGGAAAAAAACCAGCAGCGCCTGGGCATTAAAAAATTGCGCCTGGATCAGGACGCCAAGCAAGCCTTATTGGCTTATCACTGGCCGGGCAACATCCGCGAGCTGGAGCATTTGCTCAGCCGGGCCGCGCTAAAATCGGCGACCCAGGAAAATCGCCAGGCGGATTTTATAACCATTTCCCAGGCCTATCTGGATATCGTGCCGGAGCCGTTGAATGATCTGCGCATCAATACTACGGTGACCGATGCAGCGCCGCCGCCATCCGCACCGCTAGATTTTAAAAATGCCGTTGACGAATTTCAGCGCCAACTGATCCGGCAGCAACTTAGCGCCCAACAGGGCAACATGGCCGCTACGGCACGTGTGCTGGGGCTGGACCGGGGGAATTTTCATCGCCTGTTGAAACGATTAGGCGTTAAAATGGAAGCCTAGTGTTCAATGTCAAACGAAAAACACTTGCCCTCTATTCTTCACCACGAAGTGCACAAAGTTTTATGTTTTTCTTCGTGCCCTTCGTGTCTTCGTGGTGAGTAAAAAACCTAAACAACGCTACCTGAATGATGCAACCAAACCCGCCCCGAATTTTTATCTACGCCGCGCTGCCCTGCGAAGCCAAGCCGCTAGTCGAGCATTTCAAATTAAAGAAAGATACGACTATCCAACCGTTTGCGGTTTATCTAAATCAGGACATCTGCCTGACGGTAACCGGATTGGGGAAAAGCGCGATGGCTGCCGGGGTGGCTTACAGCCAAGCCTTGTTTGGTTCAGCTGAACATCAGGTGCTAGTTAATATCGGTATCGCGGGACACAAACACCATGCTGTGGGCAGCCTGTTTTTGATCGACAAAATCACCGATGTTGACAGCCAAAAAAGCTATTATCCGCCGCTGGTTTTCACGCCGCCTTGCGCCACTGCAAACATCCAGACTGTATCTAGGCCGCAGCTTGTTTATGACAGGGAGCATCTTTGCGACATGGAAGCGTCCGCATTTTATGAAACCGCCGTGCGCTTTTCGACGGGTGAATTAATCCACTGCCTGAAAGTTATCTCGGATAATGAATCATCGCCTGCCGAAAATATCCAGCCCAAACAGGTCGCTGTATTAATAGCCGCTCATATCGCAGGGATTGAAACCCTGCTGGCAAAGCTGAGCCGTCTTGCGACACTGATAACTGCGCCGGAACTCAGGCTGTTTGAAGAGCTGACACAGCGTTATCATTTCACGGTCAGCGAACAGGGACAACTGAAAAACCAGCTGTCCCGTTGGGCAGTATTAACCGACACCCAAGTACCTGAGTTTAACGAAACCCAGTTGCATAAAGGCAAGGATGTTTTATCTTGGCTGGATCAACAGATCAATGAAATTGAATTTTGTTTATAACGGAGTTTTCAAGCCGTTAAAAGAAGATGAAGGCATTTTTGGTAACTGCGACAACTGCGATATAAACAAAGCAGGCAAGCGCGCCGGCAAAAGCTTTCCAACGTAGCTCGCC
>DATBQC010000782.1:0-7622 GCA_036561065.1 Methylobacter sp.
CTTTAGGTTGAAAATTTGCAGCAGGATATTTGTCATCGCTCTCAGCCGATGCGGTAAATGTAGCCAACGTAATCACAGCGGTGGACAAGCCTAAGATAATTATTTTTTTCATATGCTATTAACCTTGGGTAGTTGAGTAGGGTGCGCATCGCGCCCCTTTATTAAGCTTAAGTTGGTGATTGAAAAATAGTACGCGATGCGCACCCTACAGGCCCTTAACAAGACTTGACGATCCCAGAGTATCGGGTATTTTTGGCGAATCCGCAACTGTTTTTCGAACCGTAAAACGGTCATAAAAGTTGCTTTATTTCGGGGTGGTTGGCAAGCAACTGCTGCCTGAATGATTCGACAGCAAGTTCATTGCCGCGCTCGCTTCGGGCGAGCGGCACGACGATTTCGCTAACGACCTGCATAGGCGCAACCGACAGGAATATCAGCCGATCAGCCAAGGCAATGGCCTCGCGCAGATCGTGGGTGACAAATAAAACCGTGTGCGGGCGCTGTTGCCACAGTTTTAGCAATAGCGCTCTAACTTGCCTTGCGGTCGGCGCATCCAGCGACACAAACGGCTCATCCATCAGCAATACTTCAGGGTCGATTGCAAACGCCCGGATGATGGAGACCCGGCGGCTCATGCCTAGTGACAACCGTTCGGGGTAACTGTGTTGCGAAGCCGTTAACTGCATCACCTCAAGCAGTTCGTCAATGACATCGGGCGACTGGTTATCATCCAATACCAGCTCAATATTTTCCCTGACCGTCCGCCAGGGCAGCAGGCGCGGATTCTGGAAAATGTAGCCGATTTTGGGATGCGTGTGTTGTTGTCCAACCAGGATGTCGCCGTCGAAGTCATTATCCAGACCGGCAATGATATTCAGCAGTGTGGTTTTGCCGCAGCCGGACGGGCCGACCAGGCAAATAAATTCATTGGAATTCAGCGACAGCTTAAGCTCGGCGATAGTTGGATTTGCCGCGGACGGATAGGATTTGCTGTCGATACGGATTTGGATGTCAGTCATCGACGCCACCGTAGCGCTTTTTTATCCAGCGGTTTTAAAATCATGAGCTCTATCAGCTGAATGACCGCAACAAAAGCGATCGTATAAGCCAGGATGCCGGCGACATCGAACAGCTGGAAGAACAAATGTAATTGGTAGCCCATGCCGTTGCTGCGGCCTAATAACTCGACTACCAGAATGATTTTCCAGATCAATGCCAGCCCCGAGCGGGTAGCGCCCATCACAAACGGATGCAGTTGAGGCCAGATCACATGAACCAGGGTTTTACGCTTGCCGAAACGGTAACAGCGCGCCATGTCCAGTAAGTCCTGATCCAGCGTGCGCGTGCCTTCGCGGATCGTGACAATGACATTGGGCAGCTTGTTGATAACCACGGCCAGTATCGCCGCCGATTCAACCAGTCCAAACCAGACGTAGCACAAGATAATAGTGACCAGCGCCGGGACATTCAGGAAAATCACCAGCCAGTTGTCGAAGAACGCATCGAGTTTTTTGTTGCGCCCCAGCACGATGCCGATAGCGCAGCCCAGTAGCATCGCAATGGTAAAACTGACCACTAGCCGGAGTAAGGTTACGCCGAGGTGAAACGGCAGTTGCCCGGACACGCAACTCTGCCAGAAAACCTTGGCGACAACTTCGGGCGGCGGCAAAGTATTGCTGTTCAAATAAACGGCCAATCCTTGCCAGATGGCTAAAAAAACCAGCAGGGACAGGGTGGGTAAAAAACTCTTAAGGTTAATCAAAACGTACCTACTTGGCAGTTAGAAAAATGGTGCGCAAATAAATTTCGTCCACGAAAGACACGAAAAGCACGAAAAATTTTAAAGAAAAACTATCACCACGAAGACACGAAGCTTCATTTCTTCGTGGTGAATAAAAAAGCTTTCTTAGTTCCGGCTTGTCCCCGGCTTAAGTTTATTCAATCGACCAGAAGGTGCCGAGTTGCAGGTTTTCCGATTGTCCGGTTAACTGGTTCTGGCTTAATGAGCGCAGCAGTGTATAAATTCGGCCTGCCGCCAGTTGCTCCGCCTCACCCCAATGCTCAATGCCGCCTTCGCAATAGCGCTGGCGCAATTGGTTTTGGGTGGACGCATCTTCGGCCTTGGTTAACGGGATGATTTTTTTCCAAGCGGCATCGGACGTACACAACTGGTTTTTAGCCTGCTTGCTGGCGTTGAAAAAACTGTTGGCCGCCTGCTTATGCTCGTTCGCCCAGCTCTGCTTGAACACATAACCCAGACTGGGCTCATCTTCCTGAATACCTAAGCCTTTTAAGATGCCTTTGCCGTCGATAATCTGGCGGTAGCCTTCGGCTTCAAGGCGAGCGGCAAAGTGCCAGTAGGTGAGGGCTGCGTCGATTCGGTTTTGCTTGATTTGCTCGCTGATCAGCGGCGGCGCACCGAAGACTTTTTCCACCGAAGTATTCAGATCCAGCTGCTCTTGCCCGGCCAAGGCTTGCAGCAGCAGCCAGTTTTTGTCCAGTTCGCCCCCGGCAATTCCCAGCCGTTTGCCTTTAAGATCCTTTACAGAATGGATAGGGCTGTCTTTCGGTACAACCAAGGCGCCCGAGGTATTTGAATACGGGTAAAAGGTAAAGTCGGAGCCGGTAGCGCGCAGCCTGGAAACCCAAATCCAGTCAGACACAATCATATCGACAGAACCCGATTGCAATGCAATCTTGCCCGCTTCCGCATTGGCTAAGTGCTGTATTTCCAGTTGAAAATCGGCCTGCGGGTTATCTTGCAAAGCCGCCAATTCCCAATCGACGGTGCCAAAAGCCTGAACGCCGATCCGGATAACGGTTTTTTCCGCAGCATAACTGCTGCATGAGAAAAGCAGGCACAGGCTGATAAAAAAGGCATTGAATTTCATGAAAGCTATCCCAGGCGAAGGTGAAAGTCGCCTATTCTATCCGTACGCGGGGCTGGGGGCGAGTAAGTTGATGTCGTTTGTCCACGAAAAATACGAAAAAAACGAAAAGATACGAAGCAACTCAGCACGTTGTGTTGATTTGGCGTCACCCATTGCGTGACGGTCTTCGGCACCTCCAGGTAATGCGCTACTTCCTGTCACCATGCAGTCGACAGGTAATCATCGTTTTGAAAATGTTCGTGCTTTTCGCGTCTTCCGTGGACGAAATGCTTTTTTAGATTGATACGGCGCGGTTATTTTCTAACATCCCCCACGATAGCCTCGGTCTGCCAGCCGCCGCCCAGGGCTTTGTACAGGGCAACCAGATTGCTGGAAAGTACCGACTCGCTGGAGACCAACAAACTCTGGGATTGATAAAGCGCTGTTTGGCTTGTCAGTACATCGAGAAACGCGGTTAGGCCCTTTTTATAGCGTTCGTCGGCTAATTGAACCGCCAGTTGATTGGCGGCAACGGCTTTTGCCAACGCTTTGCGCCTCTCCTGCTCTTTGCTGTAGGCGATCAGTGCATCTTCCACTTCCTTAAACGCGGATAAAACAGTGGATTGATAAGTCAGGAAAGTTTGTTCGAATTGTGCTTTTTTGCTTTTGATATTGGCGTTCAGCTTTCCCCAGTTGAAGATAGGCATCGTTATTGAAGACGCTGCCGACCATGATTTTCCTATCGGGGTGAAGTCGGTGATGGTGGTGTTTTGCAGGCCGATGAATGCTGCTAGATTGACTTTCGGATACAACTCGGCGGTCGCAACGCCGACGGAGGCATTGGCGACGGCCAGTTGCCGTTCGGCGCGGCGAATGTCCGGTCTGCGCTGCAATAATTCGGAGGGGAGGTTGGTTATTACTGCTGTTGAATTAAGAAAAGAAGCCCCTTCTCCCTCTGGAGAGGGCTTTTTCGCCGGGATGGAGGCTTGTCGATCAAGCCGAACGTCCAGCGCACCGGGTTCTTTGCCGAGCAATACGCTGAGTGCGTGTATCGATTGCTTAACCGCCGTTTCATAGTTCGGCAATTGCGCCTCTGTTGTGGCAGCCAAGGCTTGAGCCTGTGTTACTTCCAACATGCTTGCAAGGCCCGTCTGTTGCCGAATTTGCGTCAGCTCTTGGGTTTCCTGCTGCGCGTGCAAGTTTTCACGGGTTATCGCGACCAGTTGTTGATTGGTGCGTAGCTCGATGTAGTTGCGGGCGACATCCCCTAGCAGGGTCACCAGCACATCCCGGCTGTTTTCCACTTCGACATCAATCGTTGCATCGGCGGCCTCTACCGCGCGTCTGACGCCGCCAAAAAAATCCAGTTCCCATTGGGCGTCAAAGCCCATTTGGAAAATATTGATCAGCTGGTTGCCGATACCAAAACCGCCGCCCGCAGAGGATGTGCCGGTCTGCGAAGCCGGTGAGGATGTGTTGTTGAAACGCCTGCTGATGCTGCTCTTGGCATCCAAACTGGGCAAGCCTGCGGCAATGGTTGCAGTGCGCAGGACTCGGGCGTCTTTAACTCGCTCCAAGGCAAGCTTTAAATCCAGGTTGGAAGCGATCGCCTCGCTGATCAGGTTGTCGAGTACCGGGTCATTAAAAGTCTTCCACCATTTATCCGGTTGTGCACCTATAGCCGCGGTCGTTTCGCTCCATTGCTGGGGAACCGGTATTTTTGGGGGCTCATAGTCAGGGCCGACGGCAAAGCAGCCGGATAACAGCAGCGTGGCAAAAAACGCAAGCGGGCGAGGACTCATAACGGTGAACCGCTGTCGCCGACATAATCCTTGGCTTCAATGAATACGTCCATTTGCTGGCCTACATAGACAGGCAGTTGATTCCGGTCAAAACTGTACAGCGCCTGCAAAACGCGGGTATCAACCTGTTCGGTGCTGTCGCCGGTCAACGATTTTTTTGGTACCACGTAGGGTTCTACATAAGCCGGAACCAGATCGGTTTTGAAGTTTCGATTGCCGCGAAGGAAGGCCACGGCCTTGCTGTTTTTGTCGAACCGCCAGGCATCGTTCTCGTCGATGTCTACCCGCACATGCAGCTGATCCATATTGCCCAGCACCAGCAGCGGAGTGTTCAGGGCTCCGGCCTGGGCGAATTCGCCCGGACGGATATTGACTTGCAATACCTCGCCGTCCACCGGCGCTTGAACGACGAGCCGGGCCAGCGTGGTTTGTGTCGTTGTCAGCGCGGCTTCGGCTTGTTGCACTAGGGCTTCAGCACTGCCCAGCTTGGTTGAGTTGATAAGCAGGGCATTGCGTCGTCTTAGCAGTTCCTCGGAACTGATGGCGCGCCGGTCAGTCACCGCCTCGGCTAAATCACTCAGCGATTTGGTATCTTTGAGCGAGGCTTTGGCTTCGTTAACGCCGGCTTGCGCTTTCGCGAGATCAGCGAGTTTTACGGCCAACTCCGCGCGGGTATCGCGGTCGTCCAGATAAAACAGCGGAGCGCCGGCTTTGACTTTATCGCCAACCTTGACGGACACGGTCTTGACGATGCCGGACAACGGCGTGCCGATCGCGATGTTCTGGCTTTTT
The DNA here is from genome assembly GCA_036561065.1 of Methylobacter sp. Taxonomy (GTDB): domain Bacteria; phylum Pseudomonadota; class Gammaproteobacteria; order Methylococcales; family Methylomonadaceae; genus Methylobacter_A. The sequence continues at coordinate 5,465 of DATBQC010000782.1, forward strand.
GCCTCGACAATACCGGCCCCGGCAATAAACGATTTAAACGGCGCGGAGGCGGGCGGCGCAACGGCGGGAGCAACCGGTATCGGCTTATTGCTGTTGATGACCGTATAAGCCGCAAAAAGGAATCCGGCAGCCGCCAGTATCGGTAATGTGTATTTGACTTGCATATCACCTCTTGTGTATAGATTTATGGTTCGACAAGGCTCTCCTGAGCGTAGTCGAAGGACTCACCACGAACGGCTTAACTTAATGGTTATTGTCCACGAAAAGCACGAAAGCCAAAAGTAGGCGCCTCTAGGCGACACGAAAATGCTTTTTAGCCTTTAGCCTTTGCCCCTTTGACCGCAACAATATGCCCGTCATCCATTTCTGCAATGCGGTCGGCGAAGTCGAAAATCCGGGCATCATGGGTAACGATGACCAGAGCCCGGTCTTCGTGCATAGCCACTTCCTTGAGTAAGGTCATCACATTGCGTCCGGTTTCGTGATCCAGCGAGCTGGTGGGTTCGTCGCAAACAATCAGTCTCGGGCTATGGATCAACGCTCGGGCAATGGCGACACGTTGTTGCTGTCCGCCGGAAAGCTCCGAGGGTAAAGCCGTCACCCGCGCGCCTAAGCCTACTTGTTCCAGCACATCAATGGCTTTGCGCTCGGCCTCGGCGCGTTTCATGCCGTTGATGATCAGCGGTATCGACACGTTTTCTGCCGCGTTGAGTGCTGGCAGCAGGTTAAAGGCCTGAAAAACAAAACCGATGTTGCGCGCCCTGAAATTCAGTTTGTGTTGATTGCTCATGTTCAGCAAATCCTCGCCGAATACTTCGCAACAGCCGTCATCCTGATCGAGAATGCCGGCGATGACTGAAATCAACGTGGTCTTGCCGCAGCCCGACGGCCCGACCAGCATCATCAGCTCGCCCATCGCGATCTCCAAATTGACGCCGTTAAGCGCAGTTACTTTTTGGTCGCCGGTATCGTAAATCTTGACCACATTCTGACAGCGCACTGCCAATGATGACGGATTCATGCGTTAGCCTTTAAATACGATAGCCGGTTCTAAGCGGATCACTTTAAGTATGCTGATCAGCGCCGCAAAAATGCAAATCAGGCTAACACCGGCGCCGCTAAACAGCAGCAGCTGCCAGGGAAACTTAAATGCCAGTATTGTATTGCGCATCGAATAGCCGAACACTGCGGTCAAACCCACGCCTAAACCGTAACCGATAGTACCCACTAAAACCGCCTGTAACAAGATCATGCGCAGCAAAATCCAGTTGCTGGTGCCCATCGCTTTCAGTACGCCGAATTGACGCAGATTTTCCAGCGTGAAGTTGTAGAAAGTCTGTCCGGCAATCGCCGCACCGACGATAAAACCCAACATCACCGAAATGCCGAAGTTAATTGGGATGCCGGTGTTGTGCATAAAATATTCGTAAGTGAGGGACATAAATTCTTCACGCGTATAAGCCGCCAAACCGGTAGCTGCGCGGATGCGGCGGGTCAATTCGGCGAGATCTTGTCCCGGTTTGGCTTTAACCAGCACGAAAGACAACAGCTTGCGCTCCTTGGGCGCGTAGCTCTTGGCGCGGGAATATGTGGTGTAGACCACGGGTTGGGACTGAAAGGTACGGGTGACCTTGGCGATGCCGACAACGATGGCGCGATGGTCGTTTAACTCCACGCTGTCGCCTACTTTAAGCGGAATGTTTTTGCCGCCGGGCGTTGGGGAAGGTTTGCCCAGTTTATCCCTGGCACCGTCTATATCGACGATAATGCCGTCGCTACGGCGCAAATCTTCAACCGTTCCTTCCAGCATGACCGGCGGGCCGCCGATTAAGGTGGCATCGTCCAAGCCGACGACATTACAGGTTTGAAAAGTGCCGTCGGCAAGTCGCGCTTTTAAAAGGCCCTTGTACATAGGTATGGCCCATTCCACGCCGGAAATGCCGCGTACCCGATAAAGTTCGGTGTCCTGCAAAGGCTTGATGTCATCGACGAACTGCACTTTCTCGTCCATCACCCAAATATCGGGTAAACCGACATCCGATATAAAGCTGTAAGAGCGCGACATCAGCCCCAAGAAAATTGCCGGTTGTTGGGTCATGATCAACGAGGCAAAAGTCAGGCCCATGACAATACCGAGATATTTGCCTTTATCTCCCAT
>DATBQC010000783.1:0-3513 GCA_036561065.1 Methylobacter sp.
TAGTGACTGTTATAGATTAGGTTTGAACTACTACAAAAAATTAAGGTTCAATATGAAACACGCTTTGTTTGAAGCATTGGGGAATGACTACCCTTTCGCATTACAGCAAAAATACCCGCACGTTATTAAAAAACTTGTCGCCCTATGGACTAATCCTAAAATTGACGCCTATTTCACAAGTCTTCTGATTGATACCAGGGGGGGGCGTAAAGGTTTTGATGATGATGCTTTTCAAGATATTCATCGGCTTTTTAAATTTCACGATATTGAAAATCTACGCGCAATAGAAGACAGAGCTGGAGCAAGAAACGAACTCGATCAGCTTGGTATCCCTTTTGTTGCTCCGGAGTTTTTAAATGCCGTCAATCAAGGCAGTAAAAAATTAATAGATTTATTTGTACGGGGCGGCATCAATGTTAATGTGCGTAATAATGATGGGGAGAGCGGCCTTCAAATCGCATTACGAAACGGCTTTACTATTATTGCCAATATTTTGTTGGGGGCTGGAGCTGATGCAGATGTAAAGAATGCAACCGGTTTAACTACGCTTCAGGTTGTGTGCGAAAAAAAGACTCCGGGTTATAAAGAATTAGCTGAGGAACTGATAATGGTTGGTGCCGACGTTAATGTGCGCGATCAAAAGGGCTGGACGCCTTTAATGCGGGCAATATCAACAGCTGATCAGGATATGGTTGCCTTGCTATTGAAAAATGGCGCCAACCCCACTTTAGAAACCCCAAAAGGCGACAATGCTTCGGCGTTAGCCGAAAAATTCGGCTGTGAAGATATCATCGAATTAGTTGCTGAAAATAATCTGAGACGGAGTAACCTCAGGAGTGGGTGAACATGTACTTAGCCATAACAAGGTTACCTGATACATTGTTTTACCGACTTTAAAGTTTCAACATAAAGAAAGGCGCTTTTGCTCGACTGACCGGTTTCTGTCAGAATTGCTACTTTACCAATAGCCGGTATCGGGGGAAATTAAATCCATATGAGAATGACCGCAGTGGGTCGAAAACAGAAGTTCATAACTGGCAATTTTACCTTAAAAAGTACTTACCCTTTAGAGGAGGGGCTTGCTGTTGTGTTGCCGTTGCTGTATTTTTTATTCTTTACCACCCAATGAGCGTCCCATAGACAATAAAAAGCCCTATATTTTCATGCAATGCTTTAATTTTATGGAGCCAATGTCGGGAGTCGAACCCGAGACCTACTGATTACGAATCAGTTGCTCTACCAACTGAGCTACATCGGCTTTGATGTTTATCGTACCTTAAACTGCCACGGCAAAACTATTTAAAATTGGCTATCGGCTGGTAGTTGTCCAACATGCCAAGTCCTTCGGCTACGGCTTTGCAGGTGATTTTGCCATCGCAGGTGTTGATCGCTTTGACCAATATCTTATCGGTCATTAAAGATGCTTTCCCTGCATCGGCTATTTTCAGGACATAGGGCAATGTCTCATCGGATAAGGCGATGGTTGATGTTCTGGGGTACGCGCCAGGCATGTTGGTCACGCAATAATGGATGACGCCGTGTTCGATAAATACCGGATTGCTATGCGAAGTCGGCTTTGACGTTTCTATGCAGCCGCCCTGATCGATGCTGACATCGACAACAACAGCGCCCTTAGCCATCGACTTTATCATCTGTTCGCTGATTATCTTGGGGGCTTTGGCGCCATGAATGAGCACGGCTCCGACAACCAGATCGGCCTCTTTTACATGTTCGGCGATAGCCTCAGGGCTCGATAAAAAGAACTCTGCCTCGGGCAATATCTCGGCTTTTGTTTGCTGCATTTTTATTGGGTCGATACCTGCAACAAACACGTTGGCTCCCATTCCCATAGCCACTTGCGCTGCATGCTGGCCCACCACGCCGTCACCGATAATTACGACCTTGCCATGCCGTTTGCCCAGCACTTTGCCTAGCTGTACTCCCCTGCCCTGATTGAATTCGGCAAGATAGTAGCCGCCCATCAGCGTCGCCATGTTTCCGGCAACGGCGCTCATCGGCGCAAGCAACGGCAAGCGTCCTTGCTCGTCTTCCAAGGTCTCGTAGGCTATCGCGGTTGTGCCTTTTTTTAACAGCTCTTGCGTCAAGCTCGGCGTCACACCGGCCAGATGGAAATAGGTAAAAACTATCTGCCGATCCAGATATTGATATTCGGATGTCAGGGGTTCTTTGACTTTAACGACTAGATCGACAGCCCAAGCTTCGGCGGTAGAGACCATCTGCGCACCCGCTTGTTGGTATTGCTCGTTGCTAAAGCCTGAGTTCAATCCGGCATCGGTCTCAATAAAAACTTGATGACCTTTTTGAATTAAGAAATACGCGCCGTCGGGCGTTACTGCAACCCGGCCTTCCTGATCTTTTATTTCTTTGGGGACACCGATTTTCATTAGCCTTTCCTCTTCGCGTAACTGAGCGCGCCCAGCAAGGCGACCTCGGGGTTGGTGCAGACTTTTACTGAAATTTGTTGCATCACAGGCCGACAGCGGCCTTTCGCCAAAAAACCGCGCATGAATTCGCCTTGTTGCAGCACGGGAAGGATTTTTGCACCTATGCCTCCAGCCAGATATACACCGCCATAAGGCAGACATTTAAGCGCCAGATTCCCGGCTTCAGAACCATACAGCCTGCAAAATAGCTTTAGTGCTTCGACGCATAGCGCATCGCTCCCGACAACACCTGCTTCGCCGATCACTGCGGCTGGGTCCCGCTCTGTCATGTGCTGCTCGGTTTCCGGGTTGGTTGGTGCGTAATTGATATGTTTGAGAAATTGATAAATATTGACTAGGCCTTCACCGGATATCAGCCGTTCGCAGCTGATATGCTCAGGGTATTTTTCCAGCATATACTTAAGCAAGGCTATTTCCTGCTCATTAGTCGGCGCAAAATCGGCATGTCCGCCTTCGCTGGCAAGAACGAGATGCTTGTTGCCATCCCAAGCGATAATGGCCTCACCCAAACCGGTTCCTGCGGCAACCACGGCTATGTTGCCTTGCTTGGGCTGCGCGTCGGGATTCAGTTCGGCAAAGTTGGGTTCTGGTAAATCCAGCAAGCCCCATGCCGTCGCTTCCAGGTCATTCAACAGCCAGACATTTTGGCTATTGACGCGTTCGCCGATTTCTTTACAACTGAGCACCCACGGCAAATTGGTGGTTTCGCAGCGGCCATTGATCACGATGCCGGCCACGCCGATACAAACAGCCGTTATCTGGGGGCAATCGACATCCGTCAAAAACGAAGCCAGTAACTCGGTAAAGGTTGGATAATGAGCGCTGGAAAACTGCTCTTTTTTGAGGCACTTGTCCTCACCGCCCTCAACCTCATCAAACAGCGCCAAGATGGTTTTCGTGCCACCGACGTCACCGGCCAGGATCATTTTGTGCCTTCGTAGCTGCTAAATTCTTTGACCTGCTTTTGATGATCGAAACTCACCACTTTATACGGATCTTTTTTATCCCCCATTTCCATGCCGGGACTGCCGTTAACCATGCCTGGAAC
>DATBQC010000784.1:0-2491 GCA_036561065.1 Methylobacter sp.
TATTTACAATTATACCAGTCACAGCGTATTGACAAAAACCAATGCTAACCCCTAATGAAAGCATTGGAGCACTGATGCCAAGTATACTACTTCCTGCAAGATTAGCCTGCACAAGAGCGGTGACAGTTGGAGGAACAATAGGCATCAAGGACCAATAGGAACGGTTGGAATCCCTAGAATTGGTAATCCAGTAATATAATCCCTATGAGGAGCAGGAGGGCCTGGAACTCCTGCCACTACAAAGCCAACGACTGATAAACCGATCTTAGTGATTGGACCAGCGATCTGAGCAGTTGTACCACCAAGCACAGTAGTTGCAATACCACCAGTAATCGCTACGTTCCCTCCAGCGGCAGAAAGTGCCAAATTACCAGCCCCAACAGTCGCTGCCATGTTACCAACCCCAACATTTAAAAGCATATTGCCGGTTGTTACTGTTGAAGTTAAATTTCCAGCAACTACAGTGTCAGTAATACCAGTGCCGGCAGCAACGGTTCTCGTGATACCGCCTGCCAAAACAGTGGTTGCATCAATACCTGCCAACATTGTCTTTGTATCGGATAAAGCAAATGTTGTTTGACGTAATTGGGCATAAGATTCAGTAGTCTTCCCAAGAATAGTTCTGTTAACATCCCCTGCGCTTTTCTCTTTGAGACCACCAAAACCAGCATTATGAGTAATTGAGAAAGCCTCAACGGATTCGCTACCACCAACACTGCGTACAGCATTACCACCAATAGCATCTAGTGTAGATCCAGTTATAGACCTGAAATCGGATCCACCGATAATACTCTCCCGACCTTGCTCACCAGCATATGTAGTCCTAATTTTCCCACGGAGAACTAAGTCTACGGATACATTCTGTGGATTATTCGGATCAGAAGAATCTTGGAAAGCACCTATATCGAGCTTGATACCGCCCTGACTACGAAAATCTAAACTTGTTCTCGTGTTTTCATCAATACCAAATACGGCTTTAACGAGTCCTGCTATATTGATATCAGCTGATTTACCCTTCTCTTGGGTAGTCCCTGTTTGTGATTTCGGAATATGAAGAAAAAGCCTACCCTCTTTTGATATTCCATAAGCAAATTGATTGCTATTGGTTGGACTCTGTATCCTAAATAACCTCGCGAGAGCCTTCGTATCGGCTTCAACTTGACTAGTGAGAGTATCGACCGATTCTAAAACAGGACCGGCTGACGGAGATCCTTGATCAGGATCGTCGAATAAGCGCATTGAGAGAATCCGCTTATATAGGGATCGTCCCGATTCTGTATACGGGTCATTACCAACAACAGTGCCTCGGACATCTTCAATAAATACTGGTGGGATAGGATCGATCTGAGCACCATCACCATCCTCAGTCACCGCCATTGTCCCGTCAGAAACGTGGCGAAGCTCAACGCGATCTTCTACATAACACTGATCTGTTTCATCGAATCCGTTCTCGTGTTCTCCGAGAACAACATAACTCTGTCGCTGTCCATCAGCAGTGACAACAAATGGATAAAATAAATCATTAGGATCAGAATCAATCTGATCTGTAAGAGTGCCATCAGGATTAATGAGTCCAAATTCTAAAAGCTTATCGAATGCTGCAGTACCGAATCGAACTTTTTGGAGAATCGATCGGAAGTCATTTCCATCAGAATCTTGACTGGTTGCAAAAACGCCATTGGTTAATTGGTCAAATTCATCAGCCGAAGGAATGAAGCCGGAAATTGCAAGATCTGGTAATAAATTGAATGTTTGACGGCGGATTAAGCCGCGGCGATAATATCCAGCAGCATTAGCAGTAAATTCATTGAGAACCTGCAAGACGGCTGTTTGATCAGAATCGCGAAGCCAATATTCGTTACCAGCCCGATTCATAAGTTGGGCGCCGCGGTCCAAGAGTAAATCAGCACCTGAAGATGAAGAAGAGATATGATCACCTTCATATGCTTTCCTCATCTTGAGACGGATGACATCAATATTTATTCTAGGGTCATCCTCAAGTTCTGGAGCTTGGGCTAGGGCTTCAGCTGCATCGGCCGGATCGATAGTAGAAAATGGATCAAATTCACGAGCCGGGTAGGTACCTACGGTAACAAATTCTATGATGTGAGGTACATAGGCACGATTATCATATTTTCGCCAGCCAAGAATAACTTTTGCGCCACGTTCTGGAATATTTCCAGACCAAGATCTCGGACCCCCACCACCAGGAGCAGGCAACGGGACATCGAACCTCTCTCCAGTCCCTGTCTCCAATTGTATGGAGCAAACCATAGTTTCTACGTCGACGTGTAGAATCCTGCCAACCCATAACAAGGAGCGAGACGCCTCGCTATCCAATGACATGCGACGGGCGCCGCCAATGAACCGAGGGTCCGGCGTCTGAACGACGGGATTCCAAGCCATGGGATTTTTTGGATCTCGGACCATTTAATAGACAATACTCAAAAATCAGCTTAAATGGTACTGTCCGAAATGCCTATAATTCAAG
>DATBQC010000785.1:0-3784 GCA_036561065.1 Methylobacter sp.
ACCGCCTCCACCAAATCTTCCGGCGTGCCCACACCCATCAAATAGCGCGGCTTATCGACCGGCATTTTAGTATGCACCACATCCAGCGTCGCCATCATTTCTTCCTTGGGCTCGCCGACCGACAAACCGCCGATCGCATAACCGTCAAAACCAATATCCACCAGACCAGCTATCGACTCCTGACGCAAATGCTCATACATCCCGCCCTGCACAATACCGAACAAAGCCGACGCATTGCCTTCATGAGCCGCCTTGCTGCGCGCCGCCCAGCGTAGCGACAGGCGCATCGAATCGGCCGCCTCATGAACCGTCGCAGGATACGGCGTGCATTCATCGAAAATCATCACGATGTCCGAGCCCAGGTCGCGCTGTACCTGCATCGATTCTTCAGGCCCCATGAAAATAGAGCTGCCGTTAATCGGCGATTTGAAGGTCACGCCTTTTTCGGTGATCTTTCTTAGCGCGCCCAGGCTGAACACCTGAAAGCCGCCGGAATCGGTCAAGATCGGCTTGTCCCAGCGCATAAAATCATGCAAATCGCCGTGCGCCTTAACCACATCCATCCCGGGGCGCAACATTAGATGAAAGGTATTGCCCAGAATAATCTGCGCGCCGATACCGGTCAGCTCATCGGGCGTCAGCGATTTAACCGTCCCATAAGTGCCGACCGGCATAAAAATGGGCGTTTCCACGACGCCACGGGCAAACTTAAGCTGACCACGCCGCGCATGACCATCCGTATTGATTAATTTGAAGTCCATAAAAATTTATGAGTACATTGAAGGCTGGGAATTATCCAGACTTTTTAAATCAATGTATATGTGAAGAGTTAAAACACCGTCAAATTCATACCATTTTCAGCGCAAATAAAATCGCCTACGTAACATTGCCGCAGAGTCGCTTATATTCCTGATCGGTTCCGTTTTTTTCCTGTCATGAACGAAATTCAAGAGTTTGTCCTGCTAATTTTTCCGTTAACCACTCATCACCCTCCTTCAGTATTGGAAGAGACTCCTGCTGGACACAAACACCAATAAAGGCGAGAATGCAGGACAACTCCAAATAACAATAACAACCCTTCAAACAGCGGACAAACCAATTCGGTTGGCAAGCAACCGGTCGGCTTTGCCAAGCGGGAGTAAGGCAATGCACATTTCAACCCAAATACCCTTCGCCAATGCGTCGCGCAGACTGGTTTCGTCGTTACAACCCTGGTCGCGGCGGAGTAACGGCGTAAGACCGAAACGAATCCCGAACCGGCGCTTTTCGATCCCGCATTTCGATGCCGACAGCGAACGCCTGTTTTGGCAGGAACGCCAAACCGAAACCCTAAGCACTTTGAAAACGGCATTATTATTGGGTGCCGTATGTATTCCGGCATTTATCGTTTTAGACGTATTTAACGGCGGATTGGCAAGAAATGAGATCATCGGCTGCTTGTTAATGGCGCTAACTATCGGCATTTTATGGGCGAGTCTGCATCGACTGCCTCAAGCCGAAAGCCAGGTCAGCGTAGTCGCCAAGCTAAGCGCAGTACTATCCGTTGCCAACCTGATCGGTATTTTGTTCGTAGAGAACAATCCCGCTTTCTATACGCAAATCTGGATCGGATTGCTGCCGGTTTATTTTTTCGTCTACGGGCAAATGCTCATGACCATTGCCGAAACAGTAAAATTCGGCCTATTGTCAATGATAGCCCTGCCGCTGAGCGGCCACCTGATTGGCGTTGAAACCGTGGCGCTGATACCGTCGATTATGATACTGCTGATCGTCAACGCCTTCGGTTTCTGCACTCGCTGCCAACTGGAAGCCCGTACGCGCAACTTGTTTCGGGAGCGTCGTAAAGCCGAATGTACATCGGAAGATAAAACCCGTTTTTTAAGGCAACTCAGCCACAACCTATGCCAGCCGCTTCAAACCTTAAGTTGCTATTCTTTGGTGCTGGATGCCGCTTTTGCGGACAAGCCGAGCGATCCGTTACAACAGGTGGTCGCCAAACTGGGTTCGGCCATTGATGAATTCAATGTCACCTTCAACCACATCCTCGACATCGCCAACCTGGAAACCGGCAAGCAAATACCGCAGTTGGCGGCAGTCGATATCAACATCCTGTTAGCGAAACTGGAAAACCAGTTCGCTCCGCAGGCCGCGAGACGAGGCCTAAAACTGAACGTCCGCTTACGCTCACGCCCGCCATACACTGTTTACAGTGATGCAGGCATTCTGAGCCAAATCATCGGCAACCTGATCGACAATGCGATCAAATACACCGCTAACGGCTGGGTAGTCATCACTGCGGTTAAAATCAGCGATGATCGGCTCAAACTGCATGTATGCGACAGCGGCATCGGCATTGCCGATGAATTGCACGAGGAGATATTCGAAGAATTTTTCCGCTGCCATAGAGGCCATACGTGTTCGCAAGTCCACGGCTTGGGTGTTGGCCTATCCTATTCCCTAAAGGCCACAGAGCGCTTGCCGAATCACAACCTGAAAGTCTATTCGCGGCTGCATTACGGCAGCGACTTCCAACTCTGTTTGCCGGTACACTGCAATGAACCTAAAACCCCCCATTAATCCACAAAAGCCACGAAATATATCTTATCTACCCCCTTTTCGCGCTGCCATTAAGTTAAAGATTTACACTTGGACGCAGGATGACGGGCAGGATAGTCCGGCATGATTAGTTTTAGGATGAGGAGGAATCAAATAAAGCCTTTTCGTGTCGACTCTAAATTTCAGAGTACTGGAGCCGCGACTTTAGTCGCGCTAACGGTTATATCGTAACTATCCAGGCATGAAGTCCCTTGCGCGACTAAAGTCGCGCCTCCTTTTATGATTTTTCCTGTATTTTAAAGTAGATATGAGGCGTAACGGGATTTGCGATTTGTGAAGCCTTCCAACATTCAAACGTTTCGGTCAAGGTTGCAAATCCAGACCAGCTTTGTCCCTACGTTCAATTCCCCACCCCAGGCCTACCAAACACAATCCCCATCTCAAACACCTTAACCAACAACTCCGTCCGCCGCACCACGCCAAACTTCTGAAAAATAGGCCGCAAATGATTCTTTACCGTCTGCTCTTCTATCCCCAACTTGCGGGCAATCTCCTTATTGCACTTACCTTGCACCAGCCAACCCAACACCTCGAACTCGCGGGGCGTTAGCCCCAAACCAGCCGGATCAGACACCGGCCTGATCCCAAAACCGACAGCCGCCCCGGATAAACCCGCTTGCGGCCCCACCACCGAAAGCGGCAAATACACCCGCCCCGACAATACATCCCTCAACGCCTCGACAAACGCCTGCCGCGACACCGACTTGACAATAAACCCCATCGCCCCCAACCGCAACGCCTCAAACACCAGCTCCCTATCGTCCAACCCGGAAAACATCGTCACGCACAAGCTCGGAAATTCACTGCGCAACTCCGCTAACCCCGCCAGCCCATCCTTGCCCGGCAGTTGAATATCCAGCAATACCAGATTCAACGGCGTATCGCGAACAATCGCCAAGCCTTCGTCAAAACTTTCCGCTTCGAATACCTGCAACTCAGGGAATATCTGCTTCAACAAACAGGCAACACCCTCGCGGGCGCAGAAATGGTCGTCGATTAGGAGGATGTTCATGATGTTAAGCATATGAATTTAAAGGTAATTTAAGAGCTGAACTAACAATAGGTTGCTTTAGACGGATAACGGTACTTTAGTACTAGTACAGAAAGAGCATAGATATTAATAGCACCTTTGTGTAGTCTGATCACGCATTAAGAGAATAAATTAATT
>DATBQC010000786.1:0-2765 GCA_036561065.1 Methylobacter sp.
CGCAAATGGAATTCACCGGCAATAAGCAATTCGCTTACTCCAGGTAAAAAATTGAAAGTGATTCTTAATACTTGACGGGTAGCTGTGCACGATTTGAATTACGTTTCTTGGATAGGCATCAACTTAAGCGAAGACATTGTATCTACATAATGCGCCATCCCGACAGGGGGATGGCGATGATGCCATTTGTGTTGATGCCTATATGCCGAGAAATAAAGACGATTTTTAAATCAACGGCCGATGAATGCGGCACTTAAAGTATTGACCAAAGCCTCATTACCGTGGGCTTTGACATAGTCGATCACCACTGGGATAAACTGCTGAACCATCACAGGCGACATGCCCTGCTGCTGAAAAGCGGAAACCACCGAAATCAAATTCCCAGCCGTTCCACCCGAAGCGCCAGCTAGAGAAGACAATTGTCCTGCCAAACCACCTTGTTGCGATAGGGCAGGGGCAGCCCCCAGCATTCCCTGCATACCCGGAACCGACTGCTCCAGTTGGGCAAACGAATCTGCCGACATCTTGGTTTTAGCAATCTGAAACAAAGCCCCGGCGCCCCCTTGAGCCTGAGCCGCAGTCGCACCTGTACGCTGCATCAATAACTCGGACAAACTGCCGGGTTGCACAGCCTGCGCCGCATTAACAGCCTGTTGACCCTGCTGTAATGCTTGGCCCGCATTATTACCCTGACCATTGACGTTGCTATTGACAGCATTAAGCACATCCTTCCAATTTGCTGCCTCGGCATTGTTGGCTAATGTCATAGAAAAGGCCAGCGACGCACATAGCGTTAGAAATGTTTTTTGCGGCATAATTTTCTCTCATTGAGTTTAAGCATTGTTTAAAAATCCAATATAGTACGGGATAAAACTTATATTGAGATTAAGCCTGTAATTCAGGAATGGTGTGCCTCGTATTGCGTTGCAGCTTTCAGGGTAAACAACATTTGAAATTGTAGGTTACAATGAAATTAGCCCCAGTCTATGATTATGGTGTTGTTCGTAGGCTGGACAAGCGTAAACTCTATGGGTATAGATAACTTACAATTTTTTCTTTACTGGAAAATTTCATAGCCTTGTATAACCAATACTTCCATTTTAGCGAATCACCGTTTTCGATAGCGACTGATCCGCACTTCGTTTATATGAGCCCGCGTCATCAGGAGGGTTTGGCTCACCTTCTTTACGGCATTAATTTTGGCGGGGGCTTTGTTGCTTTAACCGGCGAAGTGGGCACCGGCAAGACGACACTTTGCCACTGTCTGTTGCAGCAAATACCGGAAAATATAGATATTGCCCTGATATTAAATTCAAAGCTTAACGCAATCGAATTATTGGCTACCATCTGCGATGAATTGGGCATCATCTATGACAAAAATCAGCAATCGTTAAAAAACCTGATCGACCGATTAAACCAGCATTTGCTCGCTACCCACGCCAACGGCAGACGTACGGTTTTGCTGATCGATGAAGCGCAGAATTTAAGCATGGAAGTGCTGGAACAAATCCGCCTGTTGACCAACTTGGAAACCAACAAAACAAAATTACTGCAAATTATCCTGGTTGGTCAGCCGGAATTGAAAGAATTGCTGAAGCGACAGGATTTGCGCCAGTTAAATCAGCGCATTACCGCCCGCTACCATTTATTGCCGTTATCGCTGGATGAAACCAGTGCTTATATTCGCCATCGACTGACAGTTTGTAACGGTCATCCTGAGATTTTTAAACAAAGCGCGATACGCAAAATTTACAAGCTTTCTTCAGGCATACCCAGAGTGATTAACATCCTCTGCGATCGCGCCTTGCTTGGCGCCTACTCAACCAACACGCATGTTATTACGCCTGCAATCGTTAGCGATGCCGCCGATCAAGCCTTGGGGGGTGTCGCTAAAAAACCTTCTTACCTGACTCCATTGTTAGTGCTGCTGTTTCTGACTTGTGTTGCCGCAGGCACTTTTTTTCTAGGCTATTGGCTCAACACAATTAATCGCGTCCCGGTTCACTTGGCAACACCCTCGTCTGCCATCCAGATAAAACCCGAAATCATCAGCCAAACAAAACTGCCGGATCAAAAAGAATCGTTTCCTATTGAAAAAATCGACACTGTTGCTGTTGCTAAAACAACAACCTTTCACGACTGGATCAATAATCCCGAATATTCTTTAAATGCCGCATTAATCAGCGCGCTGAAGATCTGGGGCAAGCCCATCCCTGAGAATCATCAGGTTGATTGTCATTATGTGGAAACGACAGGGCTTCGATGTGTATTCGGCAAAGCCGCCTGGAAAGACCTGCGGGCAATTAATCGTCCGGCCATATTGGAGTTCTCATCGACAGGTAAAGAAAAGCGTCAGGCCTTACTGACCGGACTAGGACTAAACCAATCGATAATTCATTTTAAAAATAATGACGCCTTTCCGGTAGCGGAAGTCTTGAAAGATTGGAACGGCTATTATTTAATACTGGAACCGCCGCCAATTCCGGATGTCAAATTCATATACCGCCACCAGACATCGGATAATATATTATGGTTGCGTTATCTGTTAAATAGCGGCAGCAAAAAAGTTGAAGCCGTAGAACAACCGCGTGTATATGATGATAAGTTAATCGCTCGCGTTAAGAGTTTTCAGCATCAGCATCAATTACCGGAAGACGGTATAGTGGGAGACAAGACTATGGCCCATCTTAAAAATATAGCACGTACTCTGGACGCCCCTCACTTAGAAACAACCGATTGATCATGTCTTTTATTCTAAATGCCTT
>DATBQC010000787.1:0-3120 GCA_036561065.1 Methylobacter sp.
CGTCATACTCATTCCGCCAATGTCGGGTATAACCTCACGGCGACGAGTAGCAGGACCATAAACACTCCGAGCATAACCGTGAAATCAACACCGTACCCGTAAATATTTTCACCTCCTGTGATCACAAATCCACGTAGTGCGTCGATTAAATAAGTGAGTGGATTAACCTGAGCGATGACACGCAGCCAACTGGGCATAATATCCAGCGGATAGATCGCGTTGCTCGCAAAAAACATGGGCATCGCCAAGAGCTGCCCGATTCCCATAAAACGTTCACGCGTTTTTACAATGCACGCGATGATGAGTGAAAAGGTGGCAAAGATACCTGACCCCAGCATCACACTGCTCAGCACAGCCAACATTGCCAACGGCTCAAGTCTGATAGAAACATGCATCACAAGCGCAATCAGATAAATAACAACCGCCTGCACGATGCCACGAAATCCGGCGGCGACAGCTTTACCAAAAACCAGCGAACTACGCCGAGCCGGGCTCACCAGAAGCTTATGTACCACGCCAAGGTCGCGCTCCCAGATTATTGCGATGCCGTAGAAGATTGCACTAAATAGAATGCTCTGCGCGAGAATTCCCGGTGTAATGAACGCAAGGTAGCTCATCTGTCCGGTATGGATCCCCCGAACCTGGGCCAAGACTTGCCCGAATATCACCAGCCACAGCACCGGTTGCACAGCGCGAGTAATAACTTCGGTTGGATCGCGAATAAGCTTAATAAGCTCCACTTCTATAATCGCGGCACTCTCTAAGATGAATCGCTTCATATAATTTCGCGCTCAGCCTAAGCGTTGAGCAGTGCTGCGGGTCTGCACGACCTCGCTGAAACTCCCGCCTTCATGTATCAAGCCCCCCGCATAATGAGCGAACACATCATCCATGGTCGCGCTCACTCCGAGTCCAGCGCGTAACTCGCCAGGCTTTCCGACCACGCTTACGCGGCCTGTATGCAAAATCACCAACGTATCGCAAAGCGTCTCGGCTTCTTCCATATCGTGAGTCGTAATAAGAACTGTCATGCCGTAGTCATGTCTAAGATCCAGTAGCCGATCCCACACCGTGCGGCGCGCAACCGGATCAAGCCCAATCGTAGGTTCGTCCAAAAATAAGATTGCCGGACGATGCAACATGGCCTGGGCAAGCTCAAGCCTTCGAACCATACCGCCTGAATAGGTTTTCACCAGTTTACGAGCCGAATCGGCAAGCCCCATAAAGTCCAGAGCTTCGCCGATGCGAACGTTTCTCTCCGCTCTGTGCAGGCCGTAAAGCTTGGCTGAAAGGAGCAGGTTCTCGTAGCCCGTCAGGGCACCATCAGCCGATAAGAGTTGAGACACATAACCAATGCATCGTCTGATCTCTCCTGGAGATTTATTGATGTCGAATCCACCGACTGCTGCGGCTCCCGAAGTGAGCGGCAGCAGGGTTGTGAGCATCTTGATCACAGTACTCTTCCCCGCTCCGTTTGCGCCGAGCAATCCGAAAATATCCCCATATGGAACTTGCAATTCTATGTGATCGACCGCAGTCAAACGACCGAATTTGCGTGTAAGTCCTGAGGCTTCGATGGCAAATCTACCGGATCTGTCAGATGTGGCTGTGTCCATATAGGAAGAGAAGCCGCTAATATCTATTTTTATAAGCACACATACAATGCGCTGGATAAACTATCCGCTTTTGAATAAATATTTTCATTTGCTGCGGCTATTTGTTGGTTGTATCTTGCCTGATCGTGGAAATCGCCTCCTGCACAGTCGTCATGAACTGTGCAGGAAAAATGATCGTGGAATTTTTCTCCATGGCAATCTCAGCCATGGTCTGGAGCGTACGAAGCTGGAGCGCAACCGGGTGCAACGCAATAATGTCCGCCGCCTCGCCGAGCTTCACCGCCGCCTGGAATTCCCCTTCTGCCGCGACAATTTTGGCGCGGCGTTCGCGCTCGGCCTCGGCCTCCTTCGCCATCGCACGCTGCATATTTTCGGGAAGTGTAATATCTTTAATTTCGACGGCTGTCACTTCTGCGCCCCAAGGCTCGGTGTGTCCATCGATTACATTCTTAATCTGCAGGTTAATGTCACTTGTCCGCGAGAGCAACTGGTCAAGTGAAAACTGACCGACAACGTTACGCACAGTGGTCTGACTGATCTGATTAACAGCGCTCGTGATGTCCTCAATCGCGACAACCGACTTCTGAGGATCGACGATCTTGTAGTATGCGACGGCAGCGATGTCGATAGACACGTTGTCCTTCGTGATGATCTTCTGCGATGGAATGTTCATGGTGATCGTCCGAAGGGTAACCTTCGTCATCAGCTCAAGAACCGGTATCAAAATAATGAGACCTGGGCCACGCACACCGGTGACTTTTCCGAGAAAGAAAATAACGCCACGGTCATATTCCTTTACGATCCGAAGCGACATGAAAACTAAAACCATGGCGACAAAAATAATGAGATTGACTAAAGACATGCTTTGCTCCCTTGTTACTGGCCGAAATCGGAGAAAAAGATAGAAACTCCGATATATAATTCTAGACTAAAGTATCGTTGCCGCCTGCGATGTTTTCTCCCTGTTAAATTACCTATTCTAGAACAACACTATAAAAAACAGAATCAGCAACAAAAGTAACAGCTCCACCCAAAAAAGCATCTTCCACTTCAGGCAATCGTCTTTCTTAGGCTTCGGCACCACTACTACTGGCGGTCGCCCCGGCTGGTTAATAACTACACCCGGATCAAAGCCAGGGTCAGGATCCCATGAGACAGGTACAGTGTAGCTGCCATCGCCGTTATCCACGGCTGGGCCGGTAACGGTTGTTCCCGGAACACCGGTTACGGTAAATCCGTCGCCCCTGCCCGGCCCCAGATTGTTCCCATATTTATCTTTCGGCGTAATAGTCACGGTTCCCGCAAGCCCCCCACCTGCCCCCGGATTGCCCAGGTTGACGCTTACGTCGGACTGGCCCGGATCAACTCCCACGTCAATATGCATAGACCACATCACTTCGCGCGTAGCTGTACAGGTATCGCCATAAGTTGCTATGGCATGGAAGGTGTAGGTGCCTTCAGTCTTCAGAAGATCAATCAACACATCGCCGAAAATGCCATCCGG
>DATBQC010000788.1:0-2058 GCA_036561065.1 Methylobacter sp.
AGAGCATCGACATCGACCTTTTGGCGTCTAAATTCAAAACCATCATGGGTATCTTTATCGCCAGTCTTTCCTTTTCCCTTATCAAGTGCGGCAATCATGTCGTCCATAACAGCGTCAATGTTCACCAACTCATTGGGCGAACCCTCAACTTGCAATCCGGTAATCGTGATGTAACGTTCACACTTCCGATAAGATTCGAGTGAGCTTGTTGTGTCAGGGATGGGCTGCTTGCGTTGCACCCTTTGGCTGTCATCCGATGTCAAGCCAATGATGCGCAAACCAGTGCCACTCGGCGTGATTTCAGCATAGGTCTTTGCCTTGCTGATAAGGTCCAAGGCCCAAGGTAAAATTTCGCCGGTTTCAAGATTGCGGCAATCGTCCAAATCAAAGACGGCTAGTATCGAGTGGAAGATATTATATCCGATGCCGCCAAACTCTTTGAATTCGGTATGAGTGACAATGACATTGAGCGCATCGCCATATGTCGCCCATGTCGATGAGTCATTGTTCTTTGCATTATGATTTGGGCTTCGCGGATTGAAGGGCGGCTTTGTCCATTCTTTTCCCGGTTTTGCATCACTCTTGAACGTAAATTTCCAAACAACCCATTGTCGATGGCATGGCAGCGTCAATTGCCTTAAAGCCTCGGGCAGATTTCTGAGATCGCCTTGAACGGGTTTGGGCCTTGGCGGGAGTGATCCACCACCATTTGAACGATATGCGGCGTCGTTCGTTTGACATTTGAGAAATCGCGAATATCGCGGTTTAACAACGGCTTCAAAAATCTTAAAATCCGAAAGAATTCTAAAATCGGGGGTCATCTCGATTTCACGGTCAAGATCGAATTCATAGACTGCATCATCGATCATTGGCCCATCTCCCGCAAAACGTCACCAATCGGTGGTGCTTTTCGTTGCAAACCAGTCAGCAACTTTTGCAGTCGGGAACTTCGCAAGACCTTATTGTGCATCAAACCCGATGCAACAGCTTTGACAGCCCTTTCATTGGCACGAAGATCGCTCGAAACAGACATTGCAGCGGCGATAAAAATCATGTTGCCGTATTCCGGCATTCGCATTTTGGCAGCGAGGGTTCCGGCAATCAGTTGTGCTGTTGAAACTTCGTCCAGCGATGATCCGCGCCGGATATCTGGCACAAATTCCACTTCGGCAATCACACCGGCCAGCGTCATGCGAAGGGCGACAAAATCACTGGCGGCGGAAGTCGCGGGGCTGATGTTGCACAAATCATAGCCAGGGTGCAGCGTCCTGCCACCCCATATCCGATAGCCACAGACTTGCTTTTCCCACACCTTCACCGCAGCGATGACAGCGCCCTCTAGGGTGCCGATCACGGCATGACCGGCCTCGTGAGTGGCGGCATGACTGCGGTTGGCTGTGAAGGCTTTGACGCCTTCCGCCGCATGGGCACGCTTCAGCAGATGCTGAAATGTTTGTTCGAAGGCTTCAGCGCCCTCGGGCGTCGTATGGCCAAGAGCATTGGGCAACGCGACAAGGCCAGGAGCGGCATCGAGGGTGACAGCGACAAAAGGGCGGGGGAATTTGACGGCGGGCTGATTGAGCATTTTGCGATCCATCTTGAAATCGGATCGCGGAGCGCCTAAAGTACCCCAAGCCGCCAAGGCCCGGTTCCTTCGGTCGCGCCATCGACCCGGAATTGGCCCGCTCAGGGTTGACGCCCTGGGCGGGTTCTCTACCAAGCGCGGTTGGATCGCTACGCGCCGGGCAGAAAATCCAGACTACTCCCATTCATCCAAAGTTCAATCGCAATTCGCTGGTGCTGTAGAGCTACAGAGTGGATCGTCGTGTTGGGGCTTCAATCAACATCGCCTCGGTACTCCAACACCGCCTCAACCGCTTCAACGGCAAGAATTTCCGCATCACCAACCCATTGCGGTTCATCGGGATCACTATCGCTTAACCACTGTGGTTGATTTGGATCACCATCATCGTAAGGGGTGTTGCCGCGTACGTAATCCCATTCATCGGGCGTTTTGGTATCTTCGTTTTGCACCAGCAACAGCGCATGGATTTTCGG
>DATBQC010000789.1:0-2449 GCA_036561065.1 Methylobacter sp.
CAGCTAACGCGTGAAGTAGACCGCCTGGGGAGTACGGTCGCAAGATTAAAACTCAAAGGAATTGACGGGGGCCCGCACAAGCGGTGGATTATGTGGATTAATTCGATGCAACGCGAAAAACCTTACCTGGCCTTGACATGCTACTAACGAAGCAGAGATGCATTAGGTGCCCGAAAGGGAAAGTAGACACAGGTGCTGCATGGCTGTCGTCAGCTCGTGTCGTGAGATGTTGGGTTAAGTCCCGCAACGAGCGCAACCCTTGCCATTAATTGCCATCATTTAGTTGGGCACTTTAATGGGACTGCCGGTGACAAACCGGAGGAAGGTGGGGATGACGTCAAGTCCTCATGGCCCTTATGGCCAGGGCTTCACACGTAATACAATGGTCGGTACAGAGGGTTGCCAACCCGCGAGGGGGAGCCAATCCCAGAAAGCCGATCGTAGTCCGGATTGCAGTCTGCAACTCGACTGCATGAAGTCGGAATCGCTAGTAATCGCGGATCAGCATGCCGCGGTGAATACGTTCCCGGGCCTTGTACACACCGCCCGTCACACCATGGGAGTGGGTTCTACCAGAAGTAGGTAGTCTAACCGTAAGGGGGACGCTTACCACGGTAGGATTCATGACTGGGGTGAAGTCGTAACAAGGTAGCCGTATCGGAAGGTGCGGCTGGATCACCTCCTTTCTAGAGAAAATCCAAAGCTGCAAGCATTCACACTTATCGGTTGTTCAAAGAGCGCATCAAAGATTGGCCTACAAGGGTAGCGTTGGCGCTACTTCTTATTAAGAGGGTCTGTAGCTCAGCTGGTTAGAGCACCGTCTTGATAAGGCGGGGGTCGTTGGTTCGAGCCCAACCAGACCCACCAGATTCACCCGAAGTACTGGGGGATTAGCTCAGCTGGGAGAGCACCTGCTTTGCAAGCAGGGGGTCGTCGGTTCGATCCCGTCATCCTCCACCATATACAATCTTTTATGATTTTGTTGTTTGAAATCATAAAAAGTTGGAATCCCCTTGTGGGAATTCTTTGATGTCATGTAAGCGGTATTTGGCAAGAAATTAGAAGCAAGCGTTTGCTTGAACGTTTGCTTCTAGTTTTTTAACTAGACTGTTCTTTAACAAAATGGAAGAAGTAAAGTGAACACACGCATTTGTGATGAGTGTGATGTGTTCAAATGGGTAGTAATTGATTGCAAAATCGAAATGTTTTAACGCGTTAAGTTCTGATTCAGTTCTCTAACTGGATTGGTAATAAGACGGTTAACTCAAGTTGGGTCATATCTGCTTGGTATGACCTGATGTAGTGCTTTAGAAAACCTATAGCGGGCAGATTTACTCCCTGCCGCGGGATTTGAGTAAGGCTCATCTAGCCAGCTAACGCTGTCTGATGTGTCTAAAAAGGGCTCAGGTTTTAACGTTATAGGGTCAAGCGAATAAGTGCATATGGTGGATGCCTTGGCGATTACAGGCGATGAAGGACGTGGTAGCCTGCGAAAAGCTACGGGGAGCTGGCAAACAAGCTTTGATCCGTAGATGTCCGAATGGGGAAACCCACCCGCAAGGGTAACCTATCCTGAATACATAGGGATATGGTGGCGAACCGAGTGAACTGAAACATCTAAGTAGCTCGAGGAAAAGAAATCAACCGAGATTCCGTAAGTAGTGGCGAGCGAACGCGGAAAAGCCTGTTATTTTTAGCACATGCGATAGTAGAACGGAATGGAAAGTCCGGCCATAGAGGGTGATAGCCCCTTATACGAAATCCCGTGTGTGGAACTAGGATAACGACAAGTAGGGCGGGGCACGAGAAACCTTGTCTGAACATGGGGGGACCATCCTCCAAGGCTAAATACTCGTAATCGACCGATAGTGAACTAGTACCGTGAGGGAAAGGCGAAAAGAACCCCGGGAGGGGAGTGAAATAGATCCTGAAACCGTATGCATACAAACAGTGGGAGCGGACTTGTTCCGTGACTGCGTACCTTTTGTATAATGGGTCAGCGACTTACATTCAGTAGCAAGCTTAACCGATAGGGGAGGCGTAGCGAAAGCGAGTCCGAATAGGGCGTCTAGTTGCTGGGTGTAGACCCGAAACCAAGTGATCTATCCATGGCCAGGATGAAGGTGCCGTAACAGGTACTGGAGGTCCGAACCCACAAATGTTGAAAAATTTGGGGATGAGCTGTGGATAGGGGTGAAAGGCTAAACAAACTTGGAAATAGCTGGTTCTCTCCGAAAACTATTTAGGTAGTGCCTTGTGTCTCACTCTCGGGGGTAGAGCACTGTTATGACTAGGGGGATCACAAGATCTTACCAACTCATTGCAAACTCCGAATACCGAGAAGTGCAATCACAGGAGACAGACCATGGGTGCTAACGTCCGTGGTCAAGAGGGAAACAACCCAGACCGACAGCTAAGGTCCCAAATGACGTGCTAAGTGGTAAACGAA
>DATBQC010000790.1:0-3501 GCA_036561065.1 Methylobacter sp.
AGCTCCTTGGTCATATCGGTATCAATAAACCCAGGCGACACAGTGTTGATGGTGATATTGCGCGAACCCACTTCTTTGGCCATGGATTTGGCAAAGCCGACCATACCGGCTTTCGCTGCGGCGTAATTTGCCTGACCGGCATTACCGGTCGAGCCGACTACCGATGAAATATTGATAATGCGGCCTGTTTTGGCTTTCATCATGCCTCGCAGTACGGCCTTGCTCATACGGAAAACCGAAGTCAGGTTGGTATTGATAATATCATCCCACTCTTCGTCCTTCATGCGCATTAACAAGTTATCACGGGTAATGCCGGCATTATTAACCAGCACGGCAGGCGCGCCAAACTGGTCATTAACTGTTTTGATGACTTCTTCAATAGATTCCGGGTTGCTGACATCAAGCTTTAAGCCCTTGCCCTGCTCGCCCAGATAGGCGGAAATTGAATCAGCGCCGTTATCTGTGGTCGCGGTGCCGATAACAAGAAAACCATCCTGAGCCAATCTTTCTGCGATTGCCCGACCGATGCCGCGACTGGCACCTGTTACTAAAGCTACTTGTTTAACCATTGAGTTTCTCCAATGCTGTATTTAATGTTTCGGGGTCATAAATAGACAAATGCTCGGCGTCCTTAACGATGCGCTTGTTCAAGCCGATTAACACCTTGCCGGGGCCACATTCAACGAAACAAGTAACACCCTGATCATGCATGAACTTGATGCTGTCGGTCCAGCGCACCGGCTTATAAAGTTGTTCCTTTAATGCATTGCGAATAACTTCAGGTGCGCTATGCGATGCGACATCTACGTTATGAATCAGCGTCATTTTAGGTGTATCAATCGCCATATTCTGTAATTGTTCATCCAGTTTCTTGGCTGCCGGTTCCATTAATGCACAGTGCGAAGGAACACTGACAGGCAACAATACGGCTCGTTTTGCACCCGCAGCTTTTGCCGCCAACATAGCCCTCTCAACGGCGGCTGCATGGCCGGCAATGACCACCTGTCCTGGCGAATTAAAATTAACCGCAGAAACTGTTTCAGATTCAGCCGCATCGGCGCAAACCTTAACAACCTGATGATCCTCAAGCCCTAAAATTGCCGCCATTGCCCCGATGCCGGGAGGCACCGCTGCCTGCATCAATTGTCCTCTTGCCGCAACCAGCTTTATGCCGTCCTCAAACGACATGGCTTCCGAACACACCAAGGCGGTATATTCACCTAGACTGTGCCCTGCCATCCACGCGGGACGCACATTGCTGTGCTTGCGCCAGACCTCCCAAACTGCCACACCGGCAGCCAACATTGCAGGCTGGGTATTATAGGTTTGATTAAGCTCCGCCTCCGGGCCTTTGGCGACGATTGACCATAAGTCTTTGCCCAGCACGTCGGACGCCCGTTCAAAAGCAAGCTTTACCTCTGGATAACTGTCCGCCAACTCAGTCAACATGCCAACCGATTGCGAACCCTGGCCGGGAAAAACAAAAGCTAAATTATAAGTTTGGTTATTCATGTCAATACGCTTTTAGTATTTAATTAATGCAGAACCCCAAGTGAATCCCGCCCCAAATGCTTCAAGCAACACGACTTGTCCGCGCTGAATACGGCCGTCACGAACGCCTTCGTTGAGGGCGAGCAGCACCGATGCGGACGAGGTATTGCCCTGATTTTCAAGGGTCAAAATAACATGATCCATGGACATTTTTAATTTTTTTGCGGTCGCTGCAATAATCCGCGTGTTCGCCTGATGCGGTACCAACCAGTCAACATCGGATTGCTGCATGTTATTTGCGACCAATGTTTCATCGACTATGCGACCCAACGTATTGACCGCTACCTTGAACACTTCGTTGCCGCGCATGTTGATATAACCGGCTTCATCTTTATTTGCCTCGGTAGCCGCCTGAGGGTTGGGGCAATACAGCAGATCTTCGTATTCACCGTCAGAATGAATATGCGTCGATAAAATACCGGCGTCATCCGATGCACTTAGCAATACTGCGCCGGCACCATCACCGAACAGGATACAGGTGCCCCGGTCTGTCCAATCGACAACGCGCGAGCAAATTTCAGAACCGACAACCAGTACCGTCTTCGCTGCACCCGATTTAATGTATTGATCGGCAATACTCAACGCAAATATTGAACCTGAACATGCCGCCTGCACATCAAAAGCGACGCAATTTTTAATACCCAAGCGTCGCTGCAATAAACAGCCGGTACTGGGGTAAACGCGGTCAGGCGTCCCGGTCGCAACAATGATCAAGTCTATGTCTTCAGGATCGCAAGCCGCTGCATCTATGGCTTGTCTAGCCGCAATCTCGGCCATGCTCGAAGCGGTTTCATCCGCCCCGGCAATGCGACGGCTTTTGATACCTGTTCGTTCAAAAATCCAGCTATCGGAAGTATCAACCGTTTGTGATATTTGTTCATTAGTGCGAACTTCTTGCGGCAGATAACCGCCGGTACCTATTACTCTCGAATAATGGGTCATGCTTTCTCTCTCAGAGCCAAAGTTCTTTCGACTTGTTCGCTTATTTTTCTGATGACGTCTTTTTTCACTTCAACTTCAGCAAGATGAATGGCCGTTTTAAACGCCAACACATCAGCGCCGCCATGGCTTTTAATAACCAGCCCGCGCAACCCTAAAAAGCTTGCGCCGTTGTACAAGCGCGGATCGATGCGTTTTTTAAACGATTTAAGTACAGGATAGACCAACAAACCGGCCAACTTGGTGACAATGTTTTTGCTAAAAGCCTCTTTTAACGCAGTGCCGATCATTTTTGCCGCACCTTCAATGGATTTGAGTGCGACATTGCCGACAAAACCATCAGCGACAATCAAATCAACCGGAACATGGCCCGCATTTAAAGAATCGCCTTCGACATAGCCTATGTAATTTAACGATGAATTTTCCAGTAACTTTGCAGCAGCTTTGACCTGTTCATTACCTTTTACGTCTTCTTCGCCAATATTTAACAACCCCACTTTGGGGCTATCAATATTTTCAACCGCTTTAACCAACTCCGCGCCCATCACTGCAAATTGAAAAAGGTGCTCTGCCGTACAATCCACGTTCGCCCCGAGATCAAGCATGTGCGTATGCCCATCAATTGACGGTAACGTGGAAATAATGGCAGGCCGATCAATGCCGGGGATCATTTTAAGCACAAAACGGGCTGTCGCCATTAAAGCCCCGGTATTTCCGGCGCTCACGCAAGCATCTGCACGCCCATCATGAACCAGATTGATGGCAACGCGCATTGACGAATCTTTTTTGTTTTTTAGCGCTTTGGACGGCGATTCATCCATTTCAACACATTGGGATGCGTGTTGAATGACGAGCCTATCCTGGAAATCAATTAAGGCCTGGGCTAACTGCGGCTTGAGAACAGCTTCATCGCCCACTAAAATCAGTTTTAAGTCTGGATTGTTCTTTAAACAATCCAATGATGCCGGAATGGTAACTTCAGGACCGTAATCCCCGCCCATTGCATCAATC
>DATBQC010000791.1:0-1717 GCA_036561065.1 Methylobacter sp.
TTGTTTTCCTGGCTTTATGCACGCAAGCATGGCGGGAAGTTTATTTTAAGGATCGAGGACACCGATCTGGAGCGATCCACGCAGGAATCGGTCGATGCCATCTTGGAAGGCATGACTTGGCTGGGGTTGGAATACGACGAAGGCCCGTTTTATCAAACCCACCATTTCGACCGCTATAAAGAAATTATCCAGCAGTTGCTCGACCAAGGCGACGCCTATTATTGCTATTGCAGCAAAGACGAGCTGGAGCAGCTGCGTACCGAGCAAATGGCGAACAAGGAAAAGCCGCGCTATAACGGCAAGTGCCGAGATCTTGCTGACCCTAAAGGCGACCGGGAGGCGGTGATTCGCTTTAAAAATCCGGTTGACGGCGCAGTCACCATTCCCGACCTGATTAAGGGCGACATCGTGGTCGCCAATAAAGAACTGGACGATTTGATCATCGCCCGGGGCGACGGTACGCCGACCTACAATTTAACGGTGGTGGTTGACGATATGGATATGAAGGTCACCCATGTCATCCGCGGCGACGACCATATCAACAACACGCCCAGGCAGATGAATATTCTCAAAGCCTTGGGTGCTGAACTGCCTAAATACGCGCATTTGCCGATGATACTGGGGCCGGACGGCGCGAGGTTGTCCAAACGCCACGGCGCGGTTAGTGTGATGCAGTTTCGCGATGACGGCTATTTGCCTGATGCCTTGCTGAATTACTTGGTGCGTCTGGGCTGGTCGCATGGAGATCAGGAGATCTTTACGATTGATGAAATGGTCGAACATTTTGACTTGGAAAATGTCAATGTATCGGCGTCCGCGTTCAACACCGAAAAGCTGTTGTGGCTGAATCATCAGTACATCATGAACAGCGATCCGGCGCATGTAGCGCGCCATTTAAGCTGGCACATGGGCGAGCTGGGCATCGATCCGACCGAAGGCCCCAGCCTAATCGATATGGTCAAGGCGCAACGGGAACGCTGCAAGACGCTGGTTGAAATAGCCGCTGCCAGTGTGTATTTCTACAAGGATTTTGATGCGTATGATGAAAAAGCCGCTAAAAAGAATTTCACCCCCGGTTCGGATGAGGTTTTGGCTAGGTTGCACGATGAATTTGCAGTAGTGACCGAATGGAATGGCGAGGCGCTGCACCAGATTGTGCTGAATCTGGCTGAAACCATGGAGCTGGGTCTGGGCAAGGTAGCGCAGCCTTTGCGCGTCGCAGTTTGCGGTTCGGCGGTTTCTCCTGCGATCGATGTAACGTTGTCATTATTGGGCAAAGAAAAAACCCTGAGCAGAATACAGCGAGCCATAAGTCATATAAAAAGTTTAAATTAGTCTTGGACTCGGAGGCTAATTGCTGTAGAATGCCGGTTCTCAGCTTAGGGGCCATAGCTCAATTGGGAGAGCGCAACACTGGCAGTGTTGAGGTCAGCGGTTCGATCCCGCTTGGCTCCACCAAAAAGTTGAAAACCAGTTCTAGTCCCCATCGTCTAGTGGCCTAGGACACCGCCCTTTCACGGCGGTAACGGGGGTTCGAACCCCCCTGGGGACGCCACTATAATTAGGGCCTATGACTATAGGCCTTTTTTTATGGCATTTGATCTTTGTTGTACAGGCTGACTAAACCAGTTTTAGTCCCCATCGTCTAGTGGCCTAGGACACCGCCCTTTCACGGCGGTAACGGGGGTTCGAACCCCCCTGGGGACGCCATTAATTG
>DATBQC010000792.1:0-20610 GCA_036561065.1 Methylobacter sp.
GAAGCAGGATATGGAAAAGCAAGAATATATAAAATTCCAGAAAAGAATGCATGTAAAGTAATTTGCGACAATTTATCTCTTCTGGATCTTTGTCGATTCCATTGTGGGTCTTTGGCTGAACTGAAGAAGTTAAGCCATGAATTATTCAATGCTGCTCCTGAGCAATTGTTTGAATTCCTTGGAGCATATTGGAATGGTGATGGATGCTTTACAAATAATTCCTATACTGCGGGCAGCGTTAGCCAGGAGATGGCTCATCAGATCCATCAAATGCTTCGCCGTCTCGGGATTCCCTCTTATTATTCGACTTATGATCCTAAACTTTATAATATTAAGAAACCTATTAGCGAGAACAGGTTTCCTATTAGTTATGTTTCTTTTCCTGGTCATTATCAAAATATATTTGGCCAGTATGCTAAATTTGTATCCGGCACTTATGACGCAAGTTCGACGATAGTTTATACTGTAAAAACTGATATTGGGTTTTTACATCGAGTAGAATCCATATCTTATGAAAGATATGTTGGAAAAGTTCATAATATAGAAGTTCGATCTGAAGGCATGGCAAAGAGTTATATTGCTTTCGGTTTGGCGACTCATAATTCGCATCCAATTGTCGGTGCTGCTATCGACTTTCACACCGATGTCCCCATATCAAAGCTGCGCTTGTCCTTACCGAAGGGACAAGATAAGAAGAAATGCAAGCAAATTCTCGCCTTCTATGAAAAAATGTGTAAGAGGTTACGCCTCTTCCAGACACTCTACGATGCGACTCATCAATACTGGCTTCAAGGTATAGCTTATATCTTTGCCGAGGATCACGACCTTTCTACAGAGGTTCCAGAGGATGCACTTTTCGATGTTAGTGAAGAGGAAATTGGCACCGTAGATTACGCTGGCAGGACTGAAAAGAAGAAAAATAAAATAAGAGTCCCTAAGTCGAAAGAAGAGCGAGATAAGATAGTACGTGATCTTGTTTCGAAGAAATATGAAGGTTGGAAGCGTTTACAAATTCTTCCTCCTGAACAAGTCAAAGTAGAGGTATTCCAGTATACTGATAAAATCAAGATGGAATTACTTCCGAGCGAGAAGGACCGGCAGTTAGTTCTGAAAGCTCAAGATATGTCAGATCCGGAGGCTTCTCGCATTGCCGATACCATTCCTAAACAAATTCGAGAAGAACTCCTCAATGGTCAGCCCATTCCATTGGACACTAGTCCATATGCTGATTTTCTCTGCTCTTCTTTTTGTTTCGAATTAGCTCATAAGAAACCGCCGTTCGAAGCTCGCGGCGTCCCCATCCTAGAAAGATGCCTCAGAACATTAATATATCAAGATAAGCTTAGGCAAGCTCAGACGAGCATTGCTTCGCGCGCGATGACACCGAAGCGCATCGTATGGATGGATAAAGCTTCGGAAATCGATGTTGAAGATTTACGCGGTCAAATAGACCAGGCGCTTATTGATCCCGATTTTTCTATCATATCGAACACTGAAATACATTGGGATGAGATTGGCTCTCGAGATCGTCTTCTTGATCTCTCGACAGAGTATGAAATAACAAATAAACTTCTCTTTATTGGTCTTCGGATAACTGAATCGATGTTAACCGGAGAGAGCACATACTCAGGCGAACGTATACATCTCGATGTTATGAATACGATGTATTTATTATATCGGGAAATAATTTCATCATATGTTGAGGATTATCTGTTTGCTCCCGTTGCGGAAAAGAAGGGATTTTGGGAGGAAGACGAACAGGGGAATAGGACCCTACTTTATCCGAGGCTTCAATTCACCAGGCTCGCCCTACGTGATAACGCAGAGTTGCAAGACTTCATGTTCAATCTATATCAAAAAGGCTCTTTGCCTATTTCGTATCTCTATGAACTCATGAATGTTGACTCCGAAGATGCTCATGACGAGCTAAAGCGCGATCTATGGACTCAGAAAGATGCGACTTTCAATGAATTTATCCGTGCCGTTTTGACTGGTGCTGGTGAGAAGATGATAGATGAGTCTAATATTCTTGAAGTTCTTGCTCAAAATTCGGGGCTCAAACGGAATAACAAGAGTGGTAATCGGTTCGGGAAAGATTAATTTGGTCGGCTCTTGATTGCATTCCTATTATCAGACCATCTTGCCTAGTGATCTAACACCATCAGAGCGTGAAGATAAAGAAGCGGAGAGGCTCCTAAATAAGGAGCCTGCTCCTAGTCGTAAGCATCGTGAACGTCGCGCTCCTAGACATGAACAGCGTCGTCGCCGTATGAAGATTCATGATTCTGATATTAAATCACCTACGCAAGGAGACAAGGATTTATCTCTTAATTATAAGAGTTCAGCAGTCGCTGCAGTTTCATCTATTGATATTCAAGATGCTGTCCGCCATATAAAAAATTTTCTTCGCGATATTTCTCAGTCAATCAGTAATGCTTTTGCTATTGCCGCTGAATCCCAATACATCGAGCCTGCTTTATCTGGATTATTTGATAAAGAACAAATGAAGCGTGTATTGGCGGAGCTCGAAGGTATCCCATCTAATACTAAGAAAGCGGCCAAATCCGCACTTTTTGATTTGAAAGGTGCGGATACTGATGATGTATCTGATATTGTAGCTGCGCTTTGGCCTAGCGACTCTCCTCGAGCTTGGGATCTTCGTGCCGGTTTGATTTCAGCGATTGAATCGGCTATCGATAGTTCTAATATTCCAGAATCGGTTAAGATACCAATTCTTCATGGTAATACTAAGGATCCGATTCTGGATAAGAGATTGTTGCGAAGATTAGCTAAGCCGCCTTCCAAAAATAGAGATGTTGACCCTGATACTCTTGCCAAGCTTTCAGCTTTATCTGCTGCTCTTCGCATAGTGCGTGAAAACCCCACTGCTGTTGATGCCAACAAAATTGATGCAGCGGCGAAATCATTTTCTGCTACTTTAAGGCAGCGGGTATCTGATATACAAGAATTAGAAGATATCGTTGATTCTTGGTTCACTGCTATGTCCTCTATCAAACATGAAGAGGGCGGGGTCCGTGAACTCACTGGAACGAAAGACCTGAATAAAGTTATTTCTGATCTTGAGGGTTTTCTTGAAGATCAAAAGGCAGTAGATCCGACTCGTTATATGAAAGAACTCGAGCATTATTCGAAGTCGAAATATCAAGATATTCCACCAGAGGTGGAAGGTATGTTCGATGGATTCAAGCGTGCAGCAGCTTCTAATGAAAAATTCCAGGTCGGAATTATGGCTGAAAGAATAGCTACGTATCATGGCGTCGTCGACGTTAGGGGTAACCCAACGGATCCGCCTAATACGGACTATCTTTCATATCCAAGCCGATGGTTTGACGATCGACATTTCGATTCCATTCTCAAGCATGCCAAGACACTTCTTGCAGAGAATGATTGGATAAAATATGGGTGGGAAGGTGGCGCGGAGGATGCTCAATTTCGGGCCGCGCTTGATCTTTCTATTCAGACGGCTGACAATAATTTATATCAGAACAAAATTGACGTCGACACTTACAACATGCTCCTAAATCGCCTAGCTGGCTGGGGGCATGACACGTTTTCAGAGACTGTCCTTCCAATGAAGGCTGCTAAGAGGAGCGCCGCATCCATGATCAGGCAAACTCACGAATATCAAAATCTTGTCCGTATCGCTAGTTCGCTTCGCGAGACGGATCCGAGATCGGCGCTCGAAATCATGAAGAGCCTTCGATCAATGGTGTCGACAGAGGCTTCATCCCAGCCAATCAGCAAGGTTGCTTTGGAACCGATGCCATCCGAGGATGAGCATACCTCCGGACAAAATGAGGAGCTCGAACATGATGAGGCTCCTGAGGGTGAGACCGCTGCCCCTCTTGGAGTCCACCCAGGAGATACTATCAATCTCAAGTCTTTGTCAGATGATGATATAAATCACCTGAAGCAAATCAGTGATAAGTTCCGTTCAGAAGCTGAAAAGTTTTTGGATGAAGCTGATATCGATCATTTCATGCAAGGCTTCGATGATCTTGTTCAAGGTAAGACTGCAAGTGCAGCATCAATCCCGCTGCCCATCCTTCTACGCCTCGCTTCTTCAAGTGAAGCTGCCAAGGCGGTTCTTGGTCCGTTCATCTTGGCTGCTGCCAAGAAGAACAAGAAGAAGGGCGGTAAGGGCAAGCCTAAGTCCAAGCCCGGCAAGGGCGATAAGAAAGATGCCAAGCCCGGTAAGGGCAAAATACCGGATATGGGCGGTAAGGCAGCCCCTCCTTTCAAGAAGAAAGCATCAGTTGCTTTCTCTGCTGAAGACGTTTCCTGGTGATGTCAGGTCTTGATAGACCTGCTATGACCCCTTACTGAAAGATTTACCGGAGATACAATGGACAAGCAAGCTGCGCAGGACATGATCAACACTCTTGAGGGAGTCGCTGGGCGAGTTGAGTCCCTCGTTAAGGATGGAAAGCTCAGCCCTGAATTGGCGAAGCTTGCTACGAAGGCCATCCACGACATCGATTCTATCTCGGACAGAATCGAAATCACAGCTTTCGGTCAAGACGCCTTCCTGAAGCGGCGCGCGGAAGTTATTCATCAGGATGCAGACGAGCCATATATGAAGACGTTCGAGAACGTCCAGAAGCCTCTGCAGACAGATGCGGATGAACCTTATATGCATAAAACAGAGAAATCCTTTAATAGTAAGGGTATTCCGACGTACGACGATGACAAATCCTCGAGCGTTCGTCATCGCGACGAATATGATGTGCGCGATTTGTCGGAGCACACGGATAAGACTCAGAAGCAGCCATCATGGGATGGTGCTTCTTCCGGCAAGAGCACACATCAGGGTTCAGAGAAGACCTGGGCATCCTGAATACCGGAGCCAGCCGGAAGGGAGCTGCAATGCTCAGGTTGAGCTTCACGGATGATCAAGCTGCGGCGAAGGGATTCGCCACTGGGGATATCGTCAGGAAAGCAGGGACACGGGATTTCGTTCCGACTCCCTATGCAGGTCGTGTCATCTACTCCAATCCCGCCACTGGAAAAGTCCATGTCCAGTGGCCCTGGGGTGTCCAGGATGAATCGGCTTCTGAGCTCTTCTTGGATGTATCGGGTGAGGTTCTTCCGAACCTTGCCCTTGATCAGTGGTATTCGACCTGGGAAGGCGCTCGTCTCATTGATGATGAGACTACTTCGAAAGCGAATGCGAAGTGGCGTAAATCTCTCTCTTCAAAACTTGCTGATGCTTGGACTGAGCATGGGCACGTCCAGCGCATAATTCAGGCACACGAAGAGAGAACTCTTCCTATTTGGCGTGCAGCTTGTCACACTTTGCATTATGAGATCTCTGAGATTGATGCATTTAGGTTTCTTGCGGCCGAATTCCGCAATGATTTCTCGCTCGAGAGCATCCGCCTGACAGTAGCGAATATATTCGAGGCCTCTCGCCGGCTTCCTCCTCGCCTCGCCCTATACTGGAAAGATAATAACCGTCGATATAAAGTCACGAAGCGTGAGAAAGCTTCAGGAAAATTCATCTGTCCGCGCTGCAAAGGAGTCCTCAAGCCCCGGACTTATAGCCACGGTAAGCGTTGCCTCCAATGCCGAACGTGTGGTTTTTCCATTTCACCTCAGGATCTCGTTATAGACGCTGAGGAACAAATGTCTCCGGAGGCGGTTTGACTCCTTTCACTACTTTGATCCTCGCTTCAAGGCGGATTCGTAAAAATAATCCAGTCTTGGCAGATTTTATGCTCAGGAATGTTTTGAAGCTGGATAAGATTGCATCTAAACGTATAGCATTGGTAAATCCCGGTATTCGCATTTTTGAAGACCATATTGAAGAGATGGTTGGAGTATTGAAATCGCTCCGACAGGAGCTCGACTCCGCTCTTCGCGATATTGACGTTGATGACGCCAAAGAATTCGCTAAATATTTCAAAGAAGGTTTTGCTGAGGAAGAACAACTCAAGCAAATTCTTGATAGAACAAAGTCGCTCGGGAAAGTGGCCTCGACTGCCGGATTCAAAGATTTCTGGAAGAAGATAACGAAACATAAGCAGAAGCCAAAGACTGACGACTCTGCTAGTTTGTCTCCATCTTATCAGATGGACGAGAATCTACTGGATGACTTTGTTGAAGGGACAGCAGAGTGGCAGGATGCTTCCCATTATGTTGAGCAAGAATTCCGGGAAAATAAAGAATTCTTCAATGGGGCTCATGAAGTGATCCAGCAAGTAGAGAAGCTTCGGAAGAATCCGACGCGGGATTCTGTTGAACGTTTGCTCGATAGGATCAATATACTGGTGCGTAATGGTCAGAAGCTAATGCAAGGGCTTCGTGATCATTTAGTATATAGGCCTGAACCTGGCAAGGATGACGAATCCATCTCCGAATCAAGATCTGGCGGGCCCGGCCTCAGCCCGGCAGTCCTTAAGAAAACTGTCGACCATTACATTAATGAGCTGCGTTCAGCTCTTGGTGATGAGAAGAAGACCATAAAGGTCCTTCAAGAGCTTTATTCCCAGGTTGGACCTGATATCGATCGCGGGGCTGTTGCGGCTCGCTCTGAAGCAGGGAAGCGCCTTCTTCCTATTCTCGTGAAATTTGCTCACGCAAACCCTCGAGCTCGTCCAGCATTATTACCTATTTTACGCCAAGCTGCCGGGCGATAATATTATAATATTATCGCCCATTATCGGCAAATCGCTTCCAATTCGTCAGAATTTTGATGCTATTGGGCTAATGGTAGCCCATGGCATTCAAGCGTTTTGCGAAGGCATTAGTAGAGAAGCCTAATATTGCATTTGATCAATGGACCGATGAGATTCGGAAGAACCTTGATGGTATTGAGCGCCCGGATCACGTTAATAGAGTAGCGAGGACTGTTCTTCGCCGCTGCGATCCTAAGCAATATCTATTATCGCACGCCACTATAGTGGCTTCAGTTGATACTCAAACTCCAAAGGGCATTAAGACTGGTAAATTTATGAATCGCGGCGTTCAATGTGAACGCCGTTGGCCGGATTTTCGTATTGATCCAAGGTGCCAGGACCTAATTAATAACAACGGTGACGCCTGGAGTCGTCCATTATTATTATCAACATATAAGACATTCGTTGGTGCCAATAATTATTGTTTTGCACCTGATACGAAAGTGTTAATGTCTGATGGAACTCAACGTTCGATTTCTGCAATTAATGTTGGGGATATTGTTATTGGTGGTAGTGGGTTCCCAAAAAAAGTCGTTCATAAACATGAACGTGACTATGATGGTGAAGTGAAGCATATTTATGTAGGCCATCGTCTCTCCCCCATCACTTGCACACCTAATCATCCTTTCTTTCGGCTCGATCGAACTGAATGTGTTAATTGCGGCGATAAATTGACTTCAGGTTCTAGGCCTTCTAGTTATCGTCAAAGGCTTACTCGACAATTCTGTAAGAGTTGCGGCCGTAAGAATCACCGAAATTCTAAATATGTACCTGAAATTTCTCGTGTTCGTGCTGATGATCTTGAACATAGGGCTATTCTTTTTGCCCCAATTCCGAAGCTTCTAAAGCCATCCGCTGTTGATATTGATGCTGTTCGGTTCGCTAAATTGATGGGGTTTTATCTGTCTGAAGGATGTGCAACTTCATGTAAGGGAAAACCGACTGGAGTTATTTTCACAGTTGGAACTCATGAAACAGATCTAATCCAAAGCATTTTGGATGTTGTTCGGTCTTTATATCCAGGAACTCTTCCTTCTATTAAACTTTCTGATTGTTCTGATAATTGCACTCAGATATTTGTTTATAATGCGGAAATGTCAAGAGACCTCGTTGGTATATGCGGTAAATTGGCACACGGGAAGAAGATTTCGTCCGAATGGTTGAACTCTGCTTCTCCAGAAGAGATTCTTAGTTTAATTGGTGCTTATGTTAGTGGAGATGCTGATATTCACAAGACGACCCAACGTGTTCGTGCTTGTTCAGTATCACTTGATCTTCTTCAACAAATTCAGTTTCTTGGATCACGTACCGGACTTTCCGGATTTATTGTTGAACACGGGCAAAAAGTTGGAGAATCAAATTTCGTCCTTTTTAAAGATGGAACGACCCATGAAATTATTAGCCGTCATCAAGCTCATGTCCTTCATTTTGACGTAGCTAGTAGTAAAAAAATTTGTGGTTATACTACGAAACATAAGTTCCAAAAACGCCCTGTCGCCACCGGTGACCTTAAATTTTTTAATGATAAAAAGATAACTTTTATAAATAAAATTGAATCAGATTCATATTCTGGAAAAGTTTATAATTTAGAAGTTGAAGATGATCATTCTTATATAATTGATGGAACCGTCCTTGTTGCGAATTGTGAACATATTCAGATTCCAGCATTATCGAAGGGCTTCATTGTTGATGCCATAGCGCGCGATCTTGGTAGGACTTGTTATATTGATATATTGGTTGCGACTGATCGCAAACATACGATGCTCGTTGGCGATATTGAAGCTGGTCGCATGAACTCAATGAGCATGGGCTGCATCAGTCTTTTTACAATATGCACGAAATGTGGAAATCTGGCCTCGGATGATTCACAATTATGTCCCTGTATTACGGTTGATGGTAAAGGTTCAAAATATCTTGATGAAAATGGTGCGGAGCATATTGTATCCGAACTCATTGGGCATGTTGCGGTACCCAACAGCAATCAATTTATTGAAGCTTCTTGGGTAAAAAATCCGGCGTTCAAAGGGGCTCAGCGCCGGAATTTCCTCAATCATGGAGACGCTGCTGTCGCCACTATGATTGATGGCGCCGCGAAGGTTTATGATCTTCGTCGTGATATTATTGATGTCGACCTTTCAGGAGTCGCTCGTGCGGCTTCTACTATTCGGAAAGCTGAGAAGGAAGAAAGTCCTGTTCCGGACGAGAGGGATGAAATGGACACACCTTCGAATAATCCTTCCGATGATTCAGAAAGCTCTCTAGAAGATTCCCCTACCGACAATATTGATGATATTGATGCCGGCTTGGATGATGCCGGCGCTTCGTCTGGTGATAATATTGATGCAATGCTCGGGAAGGCTCAAGAAATGCTTCTTGAGACGCTCGTGCAGAAGCTTTCAGATAAGCTTGCTCCGAAGCCTGAAGACGTTGGGACGGCCACTCCAGCGGCTTCGGACGTTTTGTCTGGTAATGATAATATAGTGCGATCTTCTGAAGAATTTGCACGCCGTGTGTCAAGTACATTCAGGAATCATAAAGATATAATTAAATGGGCTACTTGGGCTTATCGGACAGTCCATGTTGGTGGTCTCCGCGCTATTAAATCAGCTCGCATGACTCCGCAAGAATTGATAGTCCTTTCATGGATCGAGGACACCGTTAAGGGTCAGCGCTACCCCGCTGATCTCTACAAATTGTCAATGCGAGTCGGTCCTGCAAAGTCGTTTCCCAGCGAGGCTTCATTCCTCGCTTCGTGCCGTCTCGCCGCAGGTCGGAGCCTTTCTGGTGCCGAGCTGAGTTTCATGTCCTGGAAAGGGAAAATCGCTTCCCTTTCTGTCAACTTTTAAGCTATTGATAAACCTAAGTTCACTATGGAGGCATCTGCTACCATGAGCCGTCAGCGCACCACCTGGTCGAATCAGCGGGAAGCCGCTTCGGCTCGAAAAGCCGACATTTACACTATGAATCAAGAACACCCGCAGCCGTCTCCTACGGAGTATGAGAACGGCAGCCCGGATTCTTGGGCGGAAACCCCAACTTCGAATAAGAATATTGAAGGGGATTATGAAGGTGATCACGTGAAGCGCAACGAGCTGAATTTCGGCGAAATGCGCAAAGACACGTTCGATCATAAAGATTCGGATCAGTGGAACGGCAAGGGTAAGTACGACAATCAGCGGATGGCCGCTGAGCGCAAGGCAATGGCCTGCGAGCGAATTGCTCGCGCCACGCTGCGCACGATGGATGAGAAGGCCGTCGAAGCAATGGCCACTGATCTTATGGGCCTTCCTGATCAGGTGCTAGTTGCGACTCTTCGTCGGCTTGACCAGGTAAACCCTGATAATCTGCCCGAAGATCGTCGTTATCGCCGTGCAATGGCTTGCTGCAAGCTTGCTTATCGCATGTGCCCGACAGGTTGCAAGGAGCAGGATGTTGAGCGTCTTGCTTCCGTTCTCATGTCCATCGACGATCCCACGTTGAAGGCCATTGTCCAGACTGTCGCTTCCATCAAGGTGGCGGAAGACAAGAAGGACGAGGAGAAGGACGAGGGCGAGGGCCATGCGGCTTCTCCCGAGAAGTCGATGGAAGAGGAGAAGGAAGAGAAGACTGCTTCTCCCGTTGCTCCTCCTCCGGCTGAAGAGAAGACGGAAGAGACGTCCTGTATGACAGCGGACGATCTTGCCATGCTCGATGGCATGCTCCAGCAGGAATGCGCTCCTGCTGGGATACCTGCTCCTTCGCCAGTTCCTGCTCCTTCGGGCGAGCTGGTTGAGCTCTTTGCTCCTCCTCCGGCAGTAGCGCCGATGGCTTCCACGCCGCCCGTCCAGACGGCAGCTGGTGATGGCCTCGACATTCACTTCGATGATGAGGATGAAGGATCGCATACGGCGTCGGATGGAGATGCCCAGCTGGACGATCTTTTCTCGGATCATCCCGAAGTGCAGGCCCAGCGCGAGATGACAGCGGCGAACAATGAGCAGCGTGCTCGTGAAGCCGGATATGGCGCGGTGACTGGTCGCACGGCTTCGGCCGGCGCCAAGAAGCTTGGCAATGTTCAAGCGGCCTCGGCTCGTTCCGAAGAGACCCTTCTCCAGGGTCTGTGGGACAGGCCCTGATTTCGCTTAGGAACTGCCCTTAAAGGGCAGTTCCTAAGCTAAGAGACGAAAACGAGACCCAGACAAACCTTCAACAGCGGAGGCGAGAACCAAGCAAGGAAGTGGCCGAGAAGACTCGAGATGAGTTCGTGACGGGCAACCGTTAGACTGAATTCCTCGAAGCTTTGGAGCGCGGACAAGCGGAAGAACTCAGCCGACGATCTGGAGAAATAGGCAAATGGGAAATATCGGTGGACAGGCTTCGGGAGATTTTCTCCTTAGCCAGGGTGCACTGCGTATTCTCTATTCCCTGATCAAGGACACTATTGCTTCCTTGGCGGCGGATGGGTTCACGCAATCAAACCCGAATGTTGTCACCACTGCCAGCGCTCGCTCTACAACGCTTCCGACTAGCGTTAAGAAGGGTGTGCTTGGCGGTTCGGTGGCTTTCACACGGCCGGACATCGGCCAACACACGGCCGGCGGCGCGGTTCTCGTGGCGGCGGCTTTCGTTGCGGGCACAAGGCCCCTGGGTTTCTTCATCAACGATTCGCTCGGCAACTCGTTCGAGAACACGCCGGGCGTCGCTAGCGGCAAGGGTCCCTACGTTCGTGGTGGCACTCTTGGCGTGAAGATCTACGAGACTCAGGTCCAGACGACCAACCTCTATTCTGGAGGTACCTGGGCAACGAGCGGTGCGACTGTTGGCACCGCTCTCACCTACAGTCCTGGTGACAGGCTCTATGCCTCGGTCAACGGGCTCCTCACCAACCGCTGGGAGGACTCTTACGAGGCCCAGTGGATTGCCACCGCCACGACGGGTGCTGGTGCGTCGGGTTCGCCCCGCGCGTCTGATATCACCCTGATGGGCACCGTCCTCTCACCCCCGGACTCTTCGAGCGCCGAGTTGTTCTTCCAGGCCACCCCGCTCTGAGGCGCCGGAAAGAAAAGGAAAGAAGAGGAAACTACTATGGTGGCAGCAAACAATTTCGGCGTTCAAGTCGTCGACAATACCATCAAAGAGAAGGTCGTCGAGCAGTACATTCAGTCTGCCTCGGGCCGTCGTCGCCTTGCCGCGTCGATGGTTCAGCCTCTCCGCGAGCGTCGCGACTACTCGTCTGTTGGCCGCAAGACCTTCCTGGTTGAGCAGCTTCCGGACGGTGCACTCCCGATCTACGACAAGGATCCGGACGTCACAGCGTACGTCATCGGTGAAGAAGGCGACTCCATCACCGCGGTGATGAAGCCTCGCCGCGTCATCTTCCCGCTGTTCGAGATCGCGGCTCTTCCCAAGGCCCCGCTTACGCAGATCAAGGAGCGTCGGTACGACCTCCTCAAGCGTATGCAGGATCTCGGCAAGGCCCAGATCCAGGCGGCGGAAGACGATCGCGTCTTCTCGATCATGGACGCCATCGCAGTCAACGGCTTCGATGAGCTTCCTGGCGGCACGAACCCGGACATTCCGGTGGTGGCCCCGATCTCGCCGGCCATCCTCGCGGATGCCTTCGCCGAGATCGAGTTCCACGATCTGCGCGTTGCTCGCGTTTACTTCAACGCGCGTGATTACGCGGACATCCGCAAGTTCGGACGCGACGTCCTCGACGTCGAGTCGCAGGCAACCCTGTGGAAGACGGGCATGAACGCGGTGGGCTGGAATGCCCAGTTCATCGTGTCCCGCCTCGTCCCCGCGGGCGTTGTGTACTGCTGCTGCGAGCCTGAGATGTTCGGTAGGATACCAGTTAGGACAGAGTTAACCGTATTGTCAGCGGACAATCCCGAGGAAAGAACAATCGGATTTTCTATGTTTGAAAATCTCGGAATTGGAGCTTATAATCCTAGGGGTTTGGTTCGGCTCATCATTACGCGCTGAAAATCGCCCGTTCGGGCCACAAAGCCCCACGAAGAACTTCTTCGTGGGGCTTTGTCGTATTTCTCTTCGTTTACATATTCAAGAAGCTTTCTTATGGCTTTTCTTTTGATGTTTTGAACCGTATTTATTTTCCAATATTCCAATAAGTTTTATATATTCATATAATCAAAATTTTTTAATACACGATAGAATATTGGAAAATAAATACGGTTCAAATGTACATTTATATATGCCAAAGAGAAAGAATCCTGTTATAGAATCTGTAGATGGATACCCAATTCCGAAAGAATGGCAAATCTCACAAACGACACTGTCCTCGTTTGTTCGGCGCCTTCTTTCTGTGGCCGATAGTTCTAAACAAGCCAAGACATTTGAGTTTATTACACCCGCAATATTGCGGGTGTAATAAGCCATAGTGTATAAGTCCGCCCTCATATCTAAAGGCGGACTCCTTCGCTCATGTGGGCCAGAGCGCCCATATTTGCGCGTTCAGCGCAATCGAATCACTGGTCCTGCAGTGAATAAGCCTAAGGCCTGGAGGACCCATAAGAGCATGACTATAACCACCACGACCTGCAATAACGTCCGGATTTTTGGATCCATCGGAATAAATGTCTGGATCGCCCAAAGCAAAAATCCGACAACGACTAGGACAACTATCAGGGTAATTAACGGCATGATCACCTCTTTTAAAGGTTCTCTAATAAGTTATGCAAATATCATTCCATAAATATTTGTTTTTTATTCTTGGTATTGTCATGAATGCGCCATTCATTTTTGATTTTTATCTTCTTTATTCTCGCTGGCTGCACTCCAACAATATACGTTCATAACATTCCCAATTTTGCTCAAGTTGAGCAGGGAATATGGCGTTCAGGGCAACCAGTCACTGATGCCGACTGGTTATATTTAAAATCAATTGGTGTCAACCATGTTATTAAGCTCAATTTCGAATCCGAGGGCACCGATAATGGAGCCACCAAAGCTGGCCTCACGGTCCATGTCCTTAGCATTCAACCGGAAGGCGATAAAGATATATTCGATAATATCAGCAATACTTTCGTGGCTCCAAATTCCAAAAATTTGGATGCTGCGGAGGCAATCTTAGAGGCCGGTGGCGGCGTGTTAATCCATTGTACCCATGGAGAAGATAGAACAAGCCTTGGAGTTGGTAGGTTCCGAGTCCTTCATGATAAATGGACCAAGGATAAAGCTTATCAGGAAATGCTCCAACATCATTTCCATCCTGAGCTGCACGGACTCCATGAATACTGGGAAAATTTCCATCCCTAAATTCAAACGATGTCGAGGCTCTTGCGATTCCATTCTTCCTTTGACTGAAGAATATTTTTATTTTCGCAAATCCTCCAAGAACGGAAAATTTTATTCTTCTTCATATTGTCGCGTCTGCGAGCGCGAGAAGTCCCGGAAAGCTCGTCGGACCCAATGGAATGATCCTCTCGGCAAGATAGCTATCAAGGCGCAGAATCATCATTTCCGTCGGAAGCCCGAGAGGATTGCTTTCGACAAGGCTAAAAACCGGGCGCGGTATATCACTCGGTCTGAATTCAATTCTGGGTCTGTGACTAAGACGCCTGAATGAACCAAAATGATTCAGGCGTCTTAGTCTGAACATCCATCACCAGTCGCTGGAGTTCCCACCTTTTTCGTTGTAACGGACGCCTAGGAAATCAGTACCAGAATCAAGCGTGCAAGTTATCCCTAAATATCCTGTTACACCGAAATTGGTTGTTCCGGCGCAGCTAGTTACCAATGGAATACCAACTGCGAAATACCTGTTCAGACTGCTGTTAAGAATACTATGGGGGCTCTTACAGCAGCTTACTGTGTTATTTGAAAAAATAGTTGTGCATTGATATATCCAGCACTCGACGCTCATTGCCGGCTGTGATCCAGTTACGTGCTGAACATCGGCGACCGCAGCGGTTATGCTGGCCGGATCGCCTGGGTTATCACGGAGTAGCGGGCAGGCTATCTGGCGATAACTGATTGGGTCGTTCGGGTCGTGCGAAGCCGACCCAGGGAAACCTTCAGGAGATTCATTTACAGTTACATTGTAACTATCCGATATTCCTATCCAGGTGCTCCTTGGGACCTTGGGACGAAGACGCTGGCTCCGCCATCTATCCAACTACTATTTGCATTTATGACATGGCATGCAGCTCCAGGCATCGCCTTATTGTCATAAATCACCGCCTGAGTCTTTGCGCTCCTTGGAGTCAAGAACCCGATTACTGCTAAAAGAGATAAAATCCCCGTCGAAACTCTGTTTGTTTTCATTGATTTTCCTTCCGTTTCTGCGGTCCAAACTTTCATAACATACAAGCTCGACATAGCCAATTCTGAGATGTAAGTTCTTTCCATGCCTCGGAATAGACATGAGACCGCTTTGGAATGGCTCGAACGAGTGGCGGCAAATTCATTAAATCCGCGGGCTCGGGACTTAGCGCTCCTCGCAACACAGCAATGGACCGCACTCCTTTGGTCTTGGAATCAACGCGGCGTCAAAACTCGCCGATCTCTCTGGGATCTTCTTTCCGGCATTTTGCAAGTCGCCCATAGTACTACACACCGTTGCATCATCACTCCTGTCGAATCTGGCGGGAAAGTTTTTCATTTCCCCATTTTCTCTGAAGCTTGTGACTATCGCGGCAAGGCTTGGCCTCTCGGGGCCGTCCGTACTGGAATCCAGGTACAGGCTCATCGGTGCCCTCAGACCACAAAATGGGGCAACGTTGTTCTGAAGACTTGAAGTCTTCGCAATGGCTCCTCCGAGCTGGCGTTCAATTTTCTTCTTCGGCGCTTTCTGGAATGCGCTGATAGAAAACAATTTCTGGGCCACCCTAATCTGCATATTTATCGCTTTGGCTCTACCGACGCTTAGTCGTTGGAATCGCGCTCTTTATTTAGAAATATCGCGCCGCAGTTAAGATTGCATAATTTCATTCACCATCTTTTGATCCCGAATGGTCTTGCAATTTAAATTGACATTACGGAATTGAGTTATAGCCATATCTCTGCAGTATTTTTCAGAGTCATTTCTTTGGGGAAGATATCTTCTTGTTGTTCCACATTTTGGACAATAAGCAACTGCTATTTTTGCTGCACTATTGGTCCCGTTGAATCGTATTGATTGATCATAGATTATTGAATTATCAATATTTATTGCTTCAGAGACATTACCATAGAATGTCTTGATTTCATGATTTTCCTGTTTATTTAAATGTTGCATTTATCTGATGTAAATTACCATCTCTAATTTCATATTTCCGTTTAATCATGCATACAACAACTTTGAACGTTGAAGGTTTTTCTGACGTTGTTTTAATCCATAACGGTGATTTTTCAGGAGATTCTTATATTCGATGGCTTCCAAAAGATCATCCCGTAGATAAATATCGAGAAATTATTTTACCAGACG
Source organism: Methylobacter sp. (assembly GCA_036561065.1). Classification (GTDB taxonomy): domain Bacteria; phylum Pseudomonadota; class Gammaproteobacteria; order Methylococcales; family Methylomonadaceae; genus Methylobacter_A. The sequence continues at coordinate 16,105 of DATBQC010000792.1, forward strand.
GGTTCCTCCGGGCTCTAATACTGAGTGTCTTAACTTCAGTAATTCCTGGGAAATTGGAGACGTTCTTAAATCGGAGGGCAGGCCAAGAATTCCTCTTAGATATTTTATTTAGATGATTTGATTTTAGTTTTAATTTCTGTGTCTCTGCATGGAACTCTATCGTATTGCTGCGCGGATGGTTGCTCGTGATGTCCCGAAAGATGTCGAGCGCTATGTGAAAAAAGTTAAAGAGAAGAATCCGGGATACAGTGATGAGCAAGCTTGGGCTACTGCTTGGACTATATATTGCAAGCATAAAAATCCCGGATCAGAACACTGTAAGTCCTGAATGTTGAGATGTAATCTTGTCTAACATACATGTTAGACAAGATCAGGGAGCTTCGAAAACGTACCGGTATGAGCATCGGTGAATGTAGGAGCGCGCTTATTGAAAGTGATGGAGATATCGAAGCTGCCATCATTTTAGTGCTCCAACAGCGTAGTTGTCCGAAAGACCAGTCTAAAGCTGCGCGTGTTGCAGCCTTCGGCCGTATCCACAGTTACGTTCATAACGGCTCTAATCTCGCAGTTATGGTTGAAATTAATTGCGAGACTGATTTTGCAGCAAAATCAGTCTCGTTTGTGAGATTTTGTGAATCCGTTTCAATGCAAATTGCCGCAATGGATCCAAAGTGGATTGCTGTTTCAGATATTCCTCAATCAGAACTCAGCCAGCAACGGCACATTTTTCTCAAACAGATTCCTGGAATGAATGATAAGATCCTTGCCGATTTGTTGTCTGGAGTAAATCACGAAGAATTTGTCAAATTTCTGACAATCTTGGATGATCAGTCATCCAAGTGGTTTAAAGAAGTTTGCCTGATGGAGCAAGACTCTATTCTTGAACCAGGTCGAACGACAGAAGACCTTCGGTCATCTCTCGCGTCCACAATTGGTGAAAATATCGTTGTGAGGCGGTTTGTTCGTTGGTTTGTTGGTGAAGGAATCGAGAAGCCAATCCAGCCCGACTATCAATCCGAAGTATATGGTCTTATAGACCAATGATTCTTGTAGGGTTGCTTATGGCAAAAGCCAAAACCAAGCAATCTTCAAAAAAGAAATTAAAAAAGGCCGTCGTTAAGAAACCTGTGAAGAAGACGGTAGTTAAAAATAAGTCTTCAGTGAAGAAGCCCGTCAAGAAGGCGACATCTCCTATAAAAGTGAACAGTGAGGTGAAGTCGAATGGTTCTTCTAAATCGCATCCCCTTATATTCCCTGTTCTTGTTGAACAATTGAATTGAATTACAAATTCGTTATCGTATTATCATAAGCCATGTCTGAAGCAAGAATCGCAATAAAAGAGCGTTTGACATCTGCTTGCTTGAAGCTTGACATTCATCTTATAGACGGTGGCAAAGATAGCGATGGTAATGGTTTCCTAATTCTTCCATGTACCCATACTTTGGAAGAATTAACAAATGCAGTCCGTCCTTTTTTATCGCAACCTATAATGGATCGGATCCTCGCATATAGCACGGATCCAAATGACTCTTGGACGTATGATATAGTTCTCGAAGAATCTGAAGATGATGATTTAATTATATCATATATTTTCATCAATGTCCCTCTTTTTGAAGATCTCGAATCCTTGATTATCGCTATTGATAAAATCCCATCATCACCTCATAATGGTGTTCTTAATTAAACAATAGATCAAGATTTTTTAATTGTAATATCGGTTTATGTCGCAAATGACGATTTCCCAAGCCCTCAGGCAAGCGAAGAAACTGAAGGGCCAGCTTGCTGTTTATCAAGCGCGCGTCACTAGTTCCGTTTATCATGCTGCTGATATCACTCCGGCTTATTCGACACATGATAGTTTGTCGAAGATGTCTGACGTGGCAGACGCTCTTTCAGAGCTCGAAACAAAAATTGCTCTGGCGAACGCGAGCACCTTTGTAGAGGGATTCTTTGGTTCCGATAAGAAGACTCTGGCATATGCTGTTAGGTGCCTCCAATCTCTGAAATCTGACATTGCCTTCTTTAAGGGGCTCAATTGCCACCCCCAGGAAAATATGTATGTGATTGGCAATGAATATAATGATGCTGGTCAATATCGTTCAACCAAGATTGCTTGGAAGTGCGAGCTCACTGAATCTCAGCGTGATGGGAGAGTCGAGGCTCTCCAATCTAAATTTGATACGCTGAATGATATAGTGGAGAGGATTAACGGGTCGACTCCTTTAGTGGATTGATCCAAGATTGCGGGGGCGGGAGGATGCACTTCGATTCGGCGCCCAGCTTTGGCTGGGCGAAAGGCCCGCTTAGGGCAATCAATTAAATGCGATAATATCGGTATCCGAGCATTCAGAGTTCAGACCTTTTCAGCATTCATGTCTGAGCATGTAGCAATGAGCCGATAGCTGTTGTTTAACCGAATTGCAAGCGAATTCTCCCGCCCTTCGCATTTGTAACGTCTTAAATGGAAGAGACTCAGGCGGCAGAGCCACTTTATGAGCACTCTTGGGGTCCTCATAAAGAAGGTGTGAAGGCAAAAGGATATTCTTGGTCTCGTTGTAGGCACTGCCGGATTATTAAATTATATGAAGGAGTTCCTGGACGGCCTGGGGTATCTCGATATTTTGATCCAGACGGGAAAGCAGAAATTGAATTGCCTGGCGCATGTATGAAACCTAAACAACCGAGCCCTTATAGCTGAGGTATTATTTATCATGAAAATAAACGTTGATGAAGAGGTATCTTCAATAACGGATCATATGGGCTCAGCCTTTGATCGTTTGGGTGTTGCTATAAATCGTGCGTTTAATCATGTCGAAGAAGCAATAGATGAAATATTTAGTGATCATTCCCGTAGGTCTATATATCCTGATACACGTTATAAAATAAGCAAGGGTCAGAAAGAAGTAATTATCGAAATCGCATTGCCCGGTATCTCTCCATCCAACATTTCTATTGATATCCAATTATCGGTAATGAAGGTATCATGGAAGCGTGACGGTGATAAAGGGTATCCATTGGAATTAACCTTTTCGATTTCGAAAGATGCTGATATGTCCGCAATTTCTGCGAAATCTTCACACGGATTGCTGAAAATAACTGTGCCTGCAGCTGATAAGCAATCAAGTCCAGTGCGCACTATTAAGATAACTTCAGACTGAAGGTCATAGTGTTCGAGTCTGACCGTATTTATCTTAAATGCCTTGAATTTGGGCCATTCCAACCAATTGGATACCTATATAATTCTGTCTTTGCGAATTTAGCAGGGGTTGGATTTTGTGATTATTCCAATGATGGTTATATCCTGACTGACATTGGCCGCTCTATACTCGAGCCATTTGATGGAATTAATGATGAGCAAATTATAGCGCTGGCTCCAGCCATGAATTATTGAATTATAATTGTCTGGATATGGCAACTGTTTATATCTTCTTTAGACATGAGAGTGTTTGATTCTTCTCGAGTTGCTGTAGTTGATTCTTATAATGGAAGCGTCTTAGCACGCGGTCCATTTCCAATCACTTCAAGCGGTGATTTTGCTCACGCCGGTATTTCTCAAAAATTGGGGGTCAGTAATTCATCGTTTTCAAGCATAATTTCCATCTCTCTTATTGATTGCACTGGCGAATCTGATATGCTTGCTGCTGAGTGCGCAGCATTTGACTTTTCCATTCCTTGGCCTCCATCGTATTGGCCACCATTCTTGCAGTCATCTTATAACCCGCGAGCAATACACGGAACTAGTGTTAAAGCTGAGAATGGAAATCGATATCCAGGTGGAATGGTCTGGTGGCCTATAGAAGGAGTGGCTCAAGGGCAGGATGCATCTCAATTTTTAAAATGGCCCGGATATAATCTCAGTGGTCTTGTTGACCATATCAGGTCACTCTTATTAGATCCAGATTCCAGAGTTATTTACTTCCATTGTTCTCTTGGGGCTGACAGGACTGCTGCTCTCGCCGGAGCATATGCCATAAGGTATCTTGGCATGGATTTTACGAAAGCCCTTGATTTTATATCAAATGCTACACCTGCTGGACCGCCAAATGCGAATTATATTCGTTTGCTTGAAGAATTTTGGTTGCATGAAGCAATCCGAAGGTCAATGTTACCCTAATGTAACATGATTTCATGGCGCTCAAGCTCAGTGAAGTCAATCTCCTTTCTTTCGGGAACACCATTCAGATGGTGGGTGGTATTTGGGCTGGCGATGGGAAGATTTTCCTCTGCCTTTTTCCTGATGAGCCCGGAGATCTCGATGTACACCAACCATTTGTCGATCAATTCGAAGTTAAGTTCTGTCCTATTGGTAAAGATCCATACTCACATCAGGATCTGGACGGAGTTCACGTCCTGAATATGGATTCCGATGAATGGAAGCAATTTCTCCGTCAAACAGATTTGATGGAGACTGAAGTTCTCGCTCGCCAGAAAGATGGATCTCTCTATAAGGCCATTGTCCGTAAGAGTCAGCGACATATAGATCAAAGTATTTCTTGGCGCGTCTTC
>DATBQC010000793.1:0-9991 GCA_036561065.1 Methylobacter sp.
TGCGCGGGGATTAAGGCGTTGGTTTTGGTGTCGCGGTTACGGCCATGTTCCATCGGGTGAGCTATCAGCATTCTGATTTGCATCTTGCCGTCCATGCGTTTGGTGCGGATTTTAATACTCGACATGTTAAAGCTCGCAGCCACCAGGGGTGACGATGACTTTTTTACTGGTGGTGTAAAATCCTTCGTTGGTCTCCACGATGACGGCCACAGCGGATGACTCGGCTATTTTTAAGCGAGTGGATACAAAAGGCTCCAGGTCTGGAGATAATTCAAATTTAGCGACTAACGGTATAGGGTTTTTTTCGATCAGTATGGAAATGCCCTCAACATTGTTCAGGCTGCTGGTGACCGTAATGGGGACAGAAGCGCCATTTTCCGCCGTTTTGGGGATTTGGATATCGATTTTGTCGGACTCGATGATTTTCTGGTCTTTGAATAAGCGCTTTATGGTTTGTTGCAGTATGTCAGTTGAAGTAGTTTCGGTTAGCCATTCTGCGCTTGCATCAGGTGAGGCCAGCAGCCCGCTAGCCGTAATCATTGAATAACCGCCCAAAGCAACTGACTTTTTGATGAATGCTCTACGATTGTCGGTCATGCTTATGTTTTCCCGGCTTGCTTTAAAGCGTTTAGCGACTGAATAAGGCCTGATAAGCCCGAGCCGATTGTTCCGGCTGATCGTCGAATACCCCTCCGATAACTGCCAGCAAATCGGCCCCCGCTGCAAGTAACTGTCCGCCATTGTCAGGCAGAATGCCGCCGATGGCAACAATCGGGATAGTCAGCGCAAGCTTTGCTTGCCGCAGCGTTTCGATCTGGGCGGGCGCCGCCAGCGGTTTCGACGAGGACGGGAAAAATCGCCCGAACGCCGCGTAAGTCGCTCCTTCTGACTGGGCGGCTATAGCTTGTTCGACAAAGTTATAGCAGGAAACGCCGATAATGGCGTCGCAGCCCAAAAGCTTTCTTGCCTGGGTAATAGCCCCGTCTTCACGACCTAAGTGGACGCCGTCAGCGCCTACCAGTGCCGCAAGTTCGATGTCGTCATTGATCAGCAATGGAACGTTATGTTGATGGCAGACTTTAACCAGCTCGCGGGCAAGAAATACCGCGTCAACCGGGTTTTTGTCCCGGTATTGCACGACGACTGCGCCGCCTTTAATGGCTGCGGCAACTTCGCTAATAATGGCGTCGGGGGACTTATTTTCAGTCTGGGTGATCGCGTAAAGACCGCTTGTAGGGAAATTCATGCGGGCTGTCCTTGCCCGCACCCTTGCGGGCGCTTCGCGTGCAAATCCGCTCCTGGCGGATTTGTCATGCGGACTTGTCCCAGTTCGTGCACTTTCGGGCGCTTCGCGTGCAAATCTGCTCCATGTGGATTTGTAATCATTCTTCGTCCATCCAGAATAATCGATTAGGAATGTGCTGGCCTTTGCCCGGTCGGTAAGCGTCATTTAATGAATTCCAGGTGTATTCCTGGGCTTCGATGACCGCTTGCAAAGGCTCCAGGCCGTGCGCTATCAATGCCGCGATGCTGGAAGCCAGCGTGCAGCCTGAGCCGTGATAGCTGAACGGCAATCTGTCCCAGGTATAGGTTTCCCAGCTGCGCTGGTCATGGAACAGCTGATTGCTGACCGAAGGCGTGTCTTCATGGCTACCGGTAATCAACACATAGTCGCAGCCTTTTTCCAGCAATGCCAAGCCGCAGTCGTTAAGATTGGTCAATCCTGCCAGTTTCCGCGCTTCTTCGCTGTTCGGCGTTAACACGGTAGTGCAGGGCAGCAGCAAGTCGATGACGGTTGCTATCAGCCGGTCGTTCGACAGTTCGGCGCCGCCGCCCGCCGCCAGTACCGGGTCTAAAATCACCGGGATGTGCTGGTGCTGTTTTAATATCGCATGAATCGCGGCAGCGGTTTCATGATGGCCGATTAAACCGATTTTAAAAGCCTTGACCGGCAGATCCTCCAACAAGGTGTTGGCTTGACTGATAATGGCTTCCGGGCTTTGCGGAATCAGTTTTTTGACATTCCGGGTGTCCTGTTCGGTTAAGGCTGTGATGATGCTGGCGGCATGGCAGCGATGGCTGACCAGGGTTTCAATATCCGCCTGCACCCCTGCGCCTCCGCTGGGGTCATGACCGGAAAATGAAAGCACAACGGGGCGATTTAATGTCATTGCGGGTAGTAGTATGGTTGCTGTTGCTGCGGATAAGTTTGTTCGGGGTAACCCTGTTGCGGATAAGTTTGCTGTTGAGGGTAACCCTGTTGCTGCTGCGGATAGGTCTGCTGCTGAGGATAACCTTGTTGTTGAGGATAACCTTGTTGTTGAGGGTAGCCTTGTTGCTGAGGATAACCTTGCTGTTGAGGGTAGCCTTGTTGTTGAGGATAACCTTGCTGTTGAGGATAGCCCTGTTGTTGAGCAGCCCCCGCGTTTTTATTGGCGACAATAGCCAACTCCACCCGGCGATTCTGTCCGCGATTCGCCTCGTTCACATTAGGCACTTTCGGCATTTTCTCGCCCATGCCCTGCTGGGTCAGACGGGAAAAACTGACGCCATGTTGAGACAAATAACCCGCAACGCTGGCTGCCCGTCGTTCGGATAGTATCTGATTATAACTGTCCGTGCCCTTATCATCGGTATGCCCGGTGACATTGATTGTCGAATCGGGATATTGATTTAATACCTTCGCGACTGAATCCAGAGCGCTTTGTGCTTGCGGCGTCAAATCTGCCGAATCGAATGCAAAAGTAACGTTGCTCGGCATGGTCAGGTTAAGGGTGTTTTCCGCCGTTCTTTGCACCTCGATGCCGGTGCCTTCGAGCGATTGCTGCATTTCTTGTTGTTGGTTATCCATATACGCGCCCACAGCAGCCCCTACGAGACCACCGGCTAAAGCGCCCAATCCGGCATTTTTAAGATCGTTACCGCCAAACAGCGTTCCCGCGCCTGCGCCGACCGCCGCACCCAATCCGCCGCCCATGGCTGTATTGCCTAGGCTGGATTGCCCGGTGTAAGGATCGGTGACACAAGCCGTCAAAAGAACTGAACTTATACCTATCGTCAATAATTTCTTTTTCATAGGAACATCCTTAGGTTGATTTGGAGGAGACTTTTAACGAAGTCGGCTCAAGCGCTCTTGGTTTTAGAGGCAATACTGACATTATATAACGTGCTTAATAAATTAAAGCTGAACAATGTCGACAATTTTGACTGCACATTGCAACGTGGCAAAGGTTTTCATCAAAGCCGGTGTGTTATGCTTTTCATCAATTAAACAAATGGCAGAAATCAGTGCGGTTAACAGAAACAGACAATCAAGCCTATTTCGATAAAAACAAAGCCAGGGAGAAAACCTGTGCCGGTTGGCTAAAACAGCAAAGCAAAGCGGTTCGTAAACCCATTTTACTTGCCGCTAGCGCAGGCATTGCTAACGGCCTGGGTGTGATTGTGCAAGCTGCAGCGCTGGCTTATATCCTGGAATCCGTTATTGTCGACAAGTTGCCGTGGGCGTCTTTAATTACGCCATTCATGGTGCTGGCATCCGTTTTCATCCTGCGTAGCGTGTGCGTTTATTTGCATCAGATCTGGAGGTTTGAAGCTGGAGCGCAAGTCAGAGCGTCGGTAAGACAGCAGTTGTCCGACAAGTTTTATATGTTGGGGCCTGCTGCGATCAAACAACGGCAAAGCGGCGAATTGGCGGCCGTTACGTTGGAACAGGTTGACGCGCTGGAAAACTATTTTTCGCTTTATTTGCCTCAACAAATAATAGCCGGTGTTTTGCCGTTCATCATAATAATCGTGGTTATGCCGGTTAATTGGGTGGTGGGGTTGGTTTTTTTAGTGACAGGGCCGCTGGTGCCGGTTTTTATGGCTTTAGTCGGCATGGGGGCCGCCTCCGCTAATCGCAGTCAGTTTTTGGCAATGGCGAGAATGAGCGGTTATTTTCTCGATCGTTTGCAAGGTCTGGCGACACTTAAACTGTTCGGTCAAGCCACCCAGGAGCTAACCAACATCAACAAGATTGCCGATAGTTTTCGGGAAGGGACCATGGCGGTATTGCGCATTGCGTTTTTATCGTCGGCAGTTCTGGAGTTTTTCAGTGCGGTTGCGGTTGCGCTGGTGGCGGTGTATGTCGGCTTGGGATTATTGGGATTGGTTCATTTCGGCCCGGCTGAGCATATCAGTTTAAGTGAAGCATTATTCGTGCTGTTGCTTGCGCCTGAGTTCTTTATGCCGCTCAGGCAATTGGCCGTCAATTATCATGACCGGGCTGCGGCATTGGGCGCGACTGACGCCATTCTCGCGATATTGGAGCAAGATGTCGAGGTGTCGGAAGTAGGGGGTAATGACGTAGGATGTACCGACGAAAAAGGCCTATCAATCCTGGTTCCCACGCGCCGCGTGGTAATTCATACCACTCGCGCTGCGGGCTGTCCCTCAACGCAGCGCGTTGAAGCTGCGTTCCCACGCAGCGCGTGGGAACGAGAAGAGGATAACAAAACCTGCCTAATAGAATTTAACAATGTCAGCAAATCTTACGGCAGGCGGCAGGTCTTAACGGACATCAATCTGCACATTGCCGCCGGTGAAAAAATCGCCGTGGTCGGCGAATCGGGCGCAGGGAAAACGACTCTTTTAAATCTGTTGTTAGGTTTTGAATCAGCAACAGAAGGCCGGGTAGTGCTTAACGGCCAAATGGTTAACCGCGAATGCGCCGCGAATGCTATTGCATGGTCGGGGCAAAACGCCTACATCTTCCACGGCACTATTAAAGACAATATCGCGCTGGCCGATCCTGATGCGCCCGAACAAAGCATTATTAAGGCGGCGCAGACGGCCGGTGTGGCTGAATTCAGCGCACAATTGCCGGACGGTTTACTGACCCAGATCGGCGAGCGGGGCTATGGCTTGTCAGGCGGGCAGGTGCAAAGAATCGCTCTGGCCAGGGCGTTTTTAAAAAATGCCGACATTGTGTTGCTGGATGAGCCGACTGCCAATCTCGATGCCGCCAACAAAACACTGCTGCTGGATGTCATCGATCAACTGTTTGCAGATAAAACCCTGATCATCGCCAGTCATGACCCGGAAGTGATTCAGCGAATGGGCAGGCGGGTAGCATTGCGGCAAGGACGGCTGGTGTTATGAAAGACTTATGGTTTTTCCTGAAATTATTCAAACCGCATAGCGCCTGGTTAGCGGGCGGAGTTTTCTTGTCATTGCTGACCGCATTTGCCTCTATCGCGTTACTGACACTGTCGGGCTGGTTTATCAGCGCCTCGGCGATAGCCGGATTGGTCGCTGTTGACGGCAATACACTGGCCTTTAATTTTATGCTGCCCGCCGCGCAAATACGCGCTTTGGCGATCACCCGCACGTTGGGTCGTTACGGCGAGCGGGTAGTGACCCATGAAGCGACTTTCCGAGTGCTGGTGGGGATACGCAGCTGGTTTTTCCAGCAGCTTATCCCACTGGTTCCGGGGCGTTTGTCGGCTATGCGCAGCGGCGATTTACTGTCACGCATGACGGCGGATATTGACGCCTTGGACGCGCTATATCTGCGACTGCTAGCTCCAGCCGTTGTCGCGGCAATCGGCGTAACCGGAGTTACCGTTTTCTTGGCTTTTTATGCGCCGGTCATCAGCCTGACTACCGGCCTGATGTTGATGATTGCCTCGCTGTGGGTGCCGTGGGTATTTAATCGTCTGGGTAGTGCCGGGGCGAAAGAAATCGTCGTGCTGACGGCAAATTTCAGGATCCGGCAACTCGATATGATTCAAGGTCTGGCGGATTTAATCGCCAACCGGGCTTACGGGAGATTTAGCGATTTTTTGGGCCAGTTCTCCGATTTGATGATTAACATCCAGCGCCGGAACAACCGCTTGTCGGCGATTTCTTCGGCATTCACCTTGCTGCTGTCGCAACTGACATTGTTAATGGCACTGGTGCTTGCAGCGATTTCATTTAAAGACGGCCTGTTATCGGGAGCGGATTCAGCCTTGGTCGTTTTTTGCGTGATTGCGGCTTTCGAGTTGGTGACGCCCTTGCCGCAAGCCATGCAAATGCTGGCGAAAACCCAAAAAGCCGCCCGGCGTATCAGGCAAGTTACAGAAATGTCGCCGACAATTACCCGGTCGGCTCAGCCATTAGCATTGCCGGATCGCTATGATTTTCAGTTAAACGACGTCAGCTTTCGCTATCCGGATCAGCAGGATAGGGCGCTGAAAAACATCAGCCTGACTATTCTGCAAGGCGGTAAAATTGCCGTCGTCGGCCCCAGCGGCTCGGGCAAGACAACTTTGTTGCAGCTGATAATGCGTTACTACGACCCTGAGCAGGGCAGTGTGTTATTGGCCGGGCAAAATATCAGGCAATTCGATGCTGACGAGTTAATGAGCTGTTTTGGCGTATTGTCTCAGCGCAGCCAATTGTTTGCCGCCACTGTTAAAGAAAACCTGTTAATTGCCAAACCGGATGCTTCGTCATCGGAACTGAATGCTGTAATTAAAGCCGCAGGGTTGGAGAGTTTTATCAGTTATCTGCCGGAAGGCTTCGATACTTGGGTAGGAGAAAGCGGCGCAAAAATATCGGGAGGAGAGGCGCGGCGTATCGCCTTGGCGCGGCTTTATCTTAAAAATGCGCCGGTATTGGTTCTGGATGAGCCGACCGAAGGTTTGGACAGTGATACGGAGCGGGATGTATTCATAGCATTAACGGAATTTGCCAAGGATAAAACAGTGATCATGGTGACTCACCGTGAGGCCGGATTGAGCTTGGTCGATACGGTCTATGGCATGGAGCGGGGCGTTTTGCGGGAGTTGTAGTTTTATGGTTCCCAATTTCCAGGCTGGAAGCCTAAGTCGAGCTCTCATCGTTATACACAAGTGTCTGCCGCGATAACACTTGTGTGGTTGATTGCCCCCAATCCTGAAGTTGGGGGAAACCGGGATCGAAGATACTCGTACGGCTTACTGAGGCCCCTGCACATCAGCCGGATCGCCTTCATAAGGTGTTGCGTATTTGCAGTCTTTTTGCGGGCAAACCTTTTCCACGCCGCGTCTTTTGGTTTCTTTGACAGTCAATATAGGCCACGCGCATTCGGGGCAGCTTTCTTTTATCGGCGCGTTCCACAATGCGTAATCGCATTTTGGATATTCCGAGCAGGAATAAAATATCTTGCTGTTCCGTGATTTGCGTTTGAGGATGTTGCCTTTTTTGCATTGCGGACACTCGACTCCGGTATCCATCGGTTTTTCCAAAGGCTCGATATGCTTACATTTTGGATAGCCGCTGCAACCGATAAATTTGCCGTAGCGTCCGGTCTTGATCACTAAAGGCGATTCGCATTTGGGGCAGACTCGACCTTCCACGACTTCGGGTTCATCGCTGGCCCCCGCGTCATCGTTCAGGTTTCGGGTGTACGAGCACTCAGGATAATTGGTACAGCCGATAAACCGGCCATTCCTGCCTAAACGGATGGACAGCGGGCTGCCGCAATCGGGGCATTTTTCGTCGATGGCTTCCTGGGTGACATCCTTGCGCTGGACGCTTTCTTCTTTTTCGTGAATCAGGGCGGTGAAAGGTGTCCAGAAATCATGCATCAATGGAACCCAGTCTTTTTCTCCTCTCGACACCGCATCCAGTTCATCTTCCAGGTTGGCGGTAAAGTCGTAATCGACGTATTTGGTGAAATGTTCAGTCAGGAATTTGTTGACGATTCTGCCGACATCGGTCGGGTAGAAGCGTTTACTGTCCAGGGTGACGTATTCACGGTTCTGCAAGGTCGAAATAATCGACGCATAGGTCGATGGTCGGCCGATACCGTGCTCTTCAAGGGATTTTACCAGGCTGGCCTCGCCGTAGCGTGGCGGCGGCTCGGTGAAGTGCTGTGCGGCATTGATGTCGTTGAGCTGGACCGGACGGCCTTCTTCCATCGGCGGCAGAAAGCTTTCCTTGTCGTCGCTCTCGTTGCTGTCATCTTTGCCTTCCAGATAAGCGGCCATGAATCCGGGCGAGGCTATCGTTGAACCGGTTGCCCGAAATACGTGCTTGCCGCCGGCGCAAGTCAAATCGACGGCGACCATGTTCAGCGTGGCGTGGATCATTTGGCAGGCGATGGTTCGCTTCCAGATCAGTTCGTAGAGCTTAAACTGCTCGATGCTCAGCTGGTTTTTTATCTGGCTCGGTAAGTATCTTGGATAAGTCGGGCGTATCGCTTCGTGCGCTTCCTGCGCGTTTTTCGACTTGGTTTTAAACAGTCTGGGTTCTTTAGGCACATTTTCAGCGCCGTAGTTTTCGGCAATCAGCGCGCGGATTTCTTCAACGGCATCTATCGACAGGTTAACCGAGTCGGTACGCATATAGGTGATCAAACCGGCAGTTTCGCCGCCTATATCAATACCTTCATAAAGTTGCTGGGCAACGATCATCGTGCGCTTGGTGGTGAATCCCAGTTTGCGCGAAGCTTCCTGTTGTAGGGTCGAGGTGATGAACGGCGGGGCCGGGTTGCGTTTTTGCTGTTTCTTTTCCAGCTTGGCGACCATTAATTGGCCGTCGGCGGCATCCAGCAAGGTTTGCTTGGTTTTTTCGGCCAGCTCTTCATCGGTAATGCTAAATTGCGTGACTTTTTCGCCGTCAAACTGGGTTAATTTGGCTTTGAAGGCTTGATCCTGCGCGGTCAAGGCGGCATCAATCGTCCAGTATTCGCGGGATTTAAAGGCCTCGATTTCCAGTTCGCGCTCGACGATCATGCGCAGGGCAGGGCTTTGTACACGGCCAGCGGACAATCCGCGACGGATTTTTTTCCATAACAGCGGCGACAGGTTAAAACCGACCAGGTAATCCAAAGCGCGACGAGCCTGTTGGGCGTTGACCAGATTGATGGCAACTTCCTCCGGGTTGGCGATAGCTTCGGTGACGGCTTTTTTGGTGATTTCATGGAAAACAACCCGGTACACCGGCTTGTCTTTGAGTAATTTTTTTTCTTTCAGTAGTTCAAGCAAATGCCAGGAAATGGCTTCCCCTTCTCTATCAGGGTCAGTCGCCAGATATAAGGTGTCTGCGGTCTTAAGGGCTTTGGCAATAGCTTGTACGTGTTTTTGGTTGCGATCGATGACTTCATATTTCATCGCGAAGTCGTTGTTCGGATCGACTGCGCCTTCTTTGGGGATCAGGTCGCGCACGTGTCCGTACGAGGCCAAAACTTGAAAGTCTTTGCCCAAATATTTTTCGATGGTTTTGGCTTTTGCAGGCGATTCTACAATGACGAGATTTTTACTCATTTATTTAAAAGGATGAAAGGCGAAGGGCTAAAGACGAAGGGCGGAGGGCTAAAGGCGAAAGTGTACGTTTTTTTTTGCCTTTGGGCCCTTAGCCTTTCGCCTATTTTTTAATGCAAATAAGTTGGGATGAGGTCATAGACGATATCTTCCATTCTGGAAAAAGCGATTTCCTCATCCGGCTGGCTGAGCAATACCATCAGCACGATCCATTTTAGTTTTTCCATCGAGATTTCTTCATTCTCCAAAGCCATAGCCCTGTCGATCACAATTTCCCGGTTGGCCGAGCTGAGGATGCCGCTATTTTCGAGGAACATAATCAGATTGCGGCATTCAATATCCAGTCTGGCTTTTTCTTGGCTGCAAAAAATGCGGAATACAGGCGTTGCGGATGTTTTTATGGCGCGTTGCAGGCTAAGCGATTCCAGCCAATCGAAAGCTTTATTGACTTCGATTTGTTCAAAGCCCGCTTCCAGTAATTCTGTTCTGACGACGTCACTGTCCGGAAGGATTTCAATTTCATCTTCCATATAGTTTTCGAATAAGTACATCAGGACATCAAAAATATTTTCTTTCATAAGCTCATGGTTGATTATTTGATTCTCGTATAGCTGCCGCCGGGGGTTGCTTCAATGTAACCTTGCAGCTCCAGAATCAGTAACATTGACGAAATAACTTCGACGGATTCGTTGGCATTTTCAACCAGAGTATCGATGGAA
>DATBQC010000794.1:0-2831 GCA_036561065.1 Methylobacter sp.
ATGGATATTGATCAAATTCGTCGAGTTTCTTCCGCAGGGATCATTTGTTTTGAGCCGCGATTCACTCCAGAATTCGCTGCAAAACTGGCTGCAATGGAGGCGTCTGAGATTGACGCATTTTTAAATGTCGTTGGCGATTTAGAAATAGAGGGCATTTATGAGTCTGAATACCATTAATCAATACGCCCTGGCAATTGAGTTGATTTCTCTAGGGGCTAGAACAAAGATCGTGGCAAAGGAAACAGGGTTGTCGCCGAAGATAATTAGGCAAGCAATTGAAGATATGCATGGACAATCTGCCCCTAGCGGCTCATTGAAAACCTCTCCACAATTTATAAGCAAGAGTTTTTCAAGGCTCAAAGAGGGGACGCTATACGTGTTTTTTTTTCGCATTGAAAAAAACCATGATTTTTGTAGGCGATCAATTAACGCATACCGCCGCTACTCTTCATACATCCAAACCGTATCAAAGAACGATCCAATCTTTGATTTCTCTGATGCATACATGATGGCAAAGTGGTCGGACTCTGGACTCCTTAAATTAGTGCGTTGTGGTCATTGCCGGAGCGCGAAGTTAATCAATAATGAATTGCAGCAGAATGTGTGCTGTGTTTGTAAAATTTGAAAGAAATATTTTCATGAAAGTATCTACTTACTTCGCGTTATTGGCAGAATTTGGCACGGCACAGATCCCATTAGAGTCTGTAGCCCAAAAATTCTTGGACATTGATGTACAAACTGCTAAAAACAAAGCTGCAAAACAACAACTGCCATTCCCTTGTGTTCGAATTAGCGGTCAAAAATCCCCTTGGTTTGTTGATGCTGGTGTTTTGGCATTATATCTTGATCAAAAATTAGACGAAGCTAAAAAAACTTGGGAAAAAATGAACAGTTGACCACATACACTACTATTCCAATTCCGGCAGTTTATTGCTATTTCTTAAGTAAGGATTGCCTGGATTGGAAAGCTTTCTTGGAGATTGTCCTAGAATAGACAACCTGGAAAATTTAACACTACATATGGTTGCGTTTGTCTTTCTGAAATACTATTCATTACATGTAAGAAATTTCAAAATGCTATTCTTAGCCACGCTCCCTGTGGAAGACTTCGACGAATTTGAGTCCAATAGTGAACATGTCAATCAACCGCCAATATCTGCCATTTTGCGGTATGCAAGTACAATTCCATCCGCGAGAAAATGCGCAAACGGCTCAAGATCATCTTTTGCACTGGCGATCTCCAACGCTTCCATATAAGCATCGCGATCATCCACGCGAATAACCGTCCAGGGATAGCCGCCCTCGGCCAGCATAAGGTTCATGGTAAAGCGTGCCATACGGCCATTGCCATCCATAAAGGGGTGAATATAGCCCAATAACCAATGACTCAGTACAGCTCGAACAAACGCATCCTCTTCATCGACCATACATTCTTTGAGCGCTTCCATGCCGTCCAGCACATGATCGAAATGTGGTGGCGAGTGCAATGATCCACGCAGAAAAACCATATGCCGGCGATAACCGATCAAATCACTTGGCTTCAATAGGCCGGCATCGACTGACGGTGCAAATAGCTGACGAAACCAGGCTTGATGATGGTCTGCAAATAAATTCGCTGCCGATCGATCATGCGCATAAGCCTGCCCTGCATCCTCTTTAACAAAATTGAAGGCGAGCAGATAACCTTTGGCCGCCATGGCTGCAATATGTTGTTTGTCTTCCGGTGAATCAGTATTCCATTGGCCATCGGCAATTTTTTGGATAAGTTCTGGCGTCACTCGATAACGCTCAATAGATAGACTGTGATAAGCATCTTCGATTTTCAATGACTCGATGCCAGCCAAATAAAGATCAGGGGCGACATCAATTGCTTCAACCTTTGGTTTGTAAGCCAGGACTGCATTTCGATGCTTGATCCATAACAATTTGACTCTTGAATACAAGGCATTGCGATTTCGAGCGCTCAAGTGATAGATGGGGTTTTGATCGAACGGTGAGTCGGTAACGACTACTTTGATCGGCAAGCCATCCAACTGCTTTTGAATGCCGTCAGCGAAAGGTTGGTCGCCTATTTGTCGATAAGCACCGATCAGTCTGCCGACACCAACTGCATTCAGTTCGGCCAAAACAGCGATCTCGGAGGGATCGCCGATCTTGCTCATGACAATCTGGATATCGCTGGCATTCGATTGAAAAAAACGTGGTCCCAATGCCGTCAGGCAAACCGGCGCGGTCAAGCAGTAAACGCCGCGTAAGACTTGTTTAAAGGGTTTTTCCTGAAACGATTTTCCAGGGTAGATGATCAGTGAATAATTGTCATACAAATCGACTTTTTGAGTGCTATTCTGGCTAGTGACAATATTGACCTGCTTGGGAATGACATTGTTTTCGGCATGCATCAACAATGAGTGTTCCGGGCTTAAACAATATTGGTCACCGAATCGCTCATCAAGATAGCGCGACACATATTCCCAATAATTGGCAAAAAAAGGTGTTGTATCTCCTGGCAAAGCGGTCGGATCGGAAACAAAGTACCAGCCCTTGATAATTTCCTGCAAAAAACCATTTTTTAGCAGAATCTCACGCTCTGACTGTTTAAGCTGACTTCCTCTAACAACGCCAAGATCTGAACCCAGCACATCGTGCAATGCGTTCAAAGCAGTGGCTAATTTTTTGTTTTCAGGAATACGACGTCTGCCCATGGCGAATTAATTTGCTTGTTCTAAAAAATTTTATTTACTTCCTTTAGTGGAATATATTAACTTGTTTATACAAAATAAAAAAATATTTCTATTGTTTAAATCCTGAAAAATCACATCGTTCGCTATGAT
>DATBQC010000795.1:0-1800 GCA_036561065.1 Methylobacter sp.
GCCAAAGCCATCGCTGCAGTGCCGCTGTCAGAATGCCCGGTAACAAAAATACGTTCTTTATCAACACACCATTGCTTGGCAATCAAACCGGGGATACTGCCGAACTCAATGATAGAGGTAGGCGATAAATCGGAATGATCGGCATAAGCGACGATAAATCCGACGCTGGTCACTTTCAGCGTAAGCGCCGTGGTTTTCTCGGCTTTTGCCCGGTCGAACCTGCTGGAGAAAACACCACCAGCAATGGATGGGCGATACGGGCAACGTAATTCAATCGTATCTTTTGATGATAGCGGTATAAAATCGGCAATCGGTTGCCAAGCTGCGGCACACTAGAAATCGAAACTTTCAACTTCTGCGGTTAAAAACAACGGCGCACCACCGGTCGAAATATCAACGGCATGTTGCGCAGTTTCCTGTCCGTCGGGAGAATTCAAACAATCCTCCAACTCCTGCATAGACGGAAAATAAACTTCGGCAATGCGATGAAAAGGCGCTTGTTCTTGTCCTACGCTGCTCGTAATCAGTGATGCGACAAAACGGGTTTTCCCAGCCAATTTTTCTACCGCCATCGGTACATGTTCCCGCGCATAGCGTTGTTCAAATATTTCGACATCGACGGGAGTTGGATACATCACAATCAATTTTGCTGCTTTCATAATTTTCTCATATGGTTTGTTTAAAAGAGCGGCAATCGTATAGCGAAATATAAGCGTTTGTATAATACTGACTTTCTATGAAACAATAGGTTTTCTCTATATTAGGGGCAGCCATCATGGAAATGCAGCAAATCCGTTATTTTTTGGCCGTCTGCGATCAAGGCTCAATTACACACGCGGCGCAGCTTACTTATGTCTCGCAACCCTCTTTGACACAGGCCATAAAAAAACTGGAAGAGGAGATGGGCGGGGCATTGTTTACGCGGACTCGCTCCGGCTGTCAGTTAACGCCGTTAGGCCGCATGGTTGAAACTAACTTGCGCAAAATTTATAAAGACCTCCAGACAAACAAGGCGGATGCGATTCGTTTTACCCGGCTAAATACCATTCCCTTGCGCATAGGACTGATGACAACGATAGGCGCACAACGCCTAAGCCCTTGTCTTGCACGGCATCAACAAGAATACCCAAACATCGAGTTGGAATTAATCGTCGATAGCGAAGTGGAGTTATTGAAACAACTGGATTCAGGATTGCTGGATCTGGTAATCAGCGCCCCGGCACAAGCACCGGCACCACCGTATCAATCGACCTTGCTTTACGAAGAGCGCTATGTGGTCGCATTCAGCACTAGCCATCGCTTTAATCAATTACAAAAAATCGAACTGAAAGATATACAGTCGGAGCCTTATTTAGACAGACTAAACTGTGAGTTAAGAGAAGAGCTGAAATGCATTTGTCAAAACCAGGAAATCAATCTTTATGCCGCTTACCGCAGTAACAGCGAAGAATGGATTTTGCGCATGGTGCAGGCAGGTATCGGTGTTGCATTGATGCCCGAATACACCCTGCCCAAACAGGCAACCGATATCAATTATCGCTATTTATGCGAGCCTGAAATCAGCCGTCAGGTTTATGCAATTCAAGCAAACCAGACACCGGCAAAAACCGAATTGCGGTCATTAATAGCCCATTTGAGCTGTGCGTAGGAGTTGCTTGTATAGGCGGCCGAATAGTCGCCTATACAAAATTCACATAGTCACCCTAATCCCAATCCATCCCGCCCTAGGCGCGCCGGGCGACACAAACCGGCCATCGTTAAACCCAGGCAATACGTCGCTTGCCTGACCATACACACCGA
>DATBQC010000796.1:0-1518 GCA_036561065.1 Methylobacter sp.
GAAGAAGAAGGCGAAGGCACACTGATTACATTTGAGGAAAATGAGGACAACATGGAAGAACCTATTATCTCTGGCATTGCGTTTAATCGCGACGAAGCCAAAGTGACCGTACTCGGCGTGCCAGATCGCCCAGGTATTGCTTACCAGATTCTGGGGCCTATCGCCGATGCCAATATTGATGTGGATATGATTATCCAGAACGTCAGTGCAGATGGCACGACCGACTTCACCTTCACCGTGCACAAAAATGAACTTAGTAAAGCGCTAACCATCCTCAGGGGTAAGGTACAGAGCCATATCAGTGCGCGCGAGATTGTGGGCGACGACAAGATCGCCAAGGTATCTGTAGTTGGCGTTGGCATGCGTTCGCATGTGGGGATCGCTAGCCAGATGTTCCGTACACTGGCAGAAGAAGGTATCAACCTGCAGATGATCTCCACCTCTGAAATCAAGATTGCTGTAGTCATCGACGAGAAATATATGGAGCTAGCCGTACGCGTACTACACAAGGCTTTTGAGCTGGAAGAAGCATAATCCGGCAAACCGCATTCGGTTTGATTTTTAGGGTGGTTTCGCGTATCGTTACGCCCTCGTGCGGAGAGCTGGCCGAGTGGTCGAAGGCACTTCCCTGCTAAGGAAGCATACGGGCTTAAACCTGTATCGAGGGTTCGAATCCCTCGCTCTCCGCCAACATTTATATGACGGCAATTATCAGCAAGGCTTATTCCACTGGAATAAAACCCTGCTTCAAGTATAATGCACGCCTCACGCGCCCGTAGCTCAGCTGGATAGAGTACTTGGCTACGAACCAAGGGGTCAGGAGTTCGAATCTCTTCGGGCGCACCACAACAAAGGAAAGGCTGACTCTGCAAGGGGGTCAGCCTTTTTGTTTCTCCATCATAAATGATGAATCCGGGCACTGCTAATTCATTTGATGTCTGCTCTCGACCCAAAGCGGCCATTCAAATGTACCTAAAAAAGCTAAGTGAAGTCTTGTAGTTAATAATTCTTACTATAAAGAATAAAAGGCAGAGCTTTAACTCTGCCTCTTACAGTGTCCAGTAACTAGAATCAGTAGATTACTTAGATGCGTCAGCTGGCTTCGCCTCATCTACTTTCTTAGCAGTAGCCTTATGACTCATTTTATGAGCTTTCTTAGGAGCCGCCTTGTGAATCATCTTATGATGAGCCGGAGTTGTTGACTTATCTTGAGCCGCTTCAGTCAATGAAGAATCAGCAGCAGCAAAAGCGGTTAAGGAAAAGAGACCTGCAATAAGTACGGCGATAATTTTATACATTTAAATTCCTCTGAAAAGTGATTTTATTTTCTGCTTAATTTATTAAGTAGAATGCCACGGACATTACGCTGTTAACCTTACTTTTAGCTTACCGGATAGCCCATAGAGATCTAGAAGTAAAGCCTCATCAGGCTGGTTTGAGCTGGTGTTGATGCCCAATGCCCTTCTGAAGTCACGCAATAATTGTATAACCCCGCAAAACTTGTAGACATCGCTTGCG